>NZ_NJER01000003.1:300000-576436 GCF_002753895.1 Halobacteriovorax sp. JY17
ATTGGTGAATATATTAGAACAGGATTAAAATGGAATAGTTGGCTTAAAAATTTAAAAAAAGCAAAAGAGTTTTCTAACAAGAATTCTCAAATAGAACTTGCTCTTGACATCACTATCACACTGCCTGGGCTTTTTAGTCTCAAAAAAATGATTGATCTTAGCAATAACCTCAATATTCCGATTTACCCTAAACTCGTTTATGCTTTTGACCCAAGCATAATTCTCTCCCCTCTCGCTCTACCAAGAAGTATTCTAAATAGTATTTTAAATGATTTAATAAAGTATAACCTTTTAAATCTAACCGAATACTCTAAAAATCTTCTCGAGCTTCTTCTTGATCTAAGAAAAAGACAGACACATAAAGAGAAATATCCCGACACATATGAAGCAGGATTAAAAATAGGTAAGATAAAACACTTAAGGACTGAATCCATAAGAAACGATAATTTCACCCTTTCGGATATTCTAAAGAGAAACCAAGAAGCAAGAACATGGTGGGAATCTATATGAGTTGTACATTTTGTCCTCTGCCATGGGTTCACCTTAGTACTCACCCAATTGGGGAAGTAACACTTTGCTGTCTTGCAGATAGTACAAACTCAATCGGCAGTGCTCGAAGCAAAGATAAAACTCTTTCATTAAACTCAAATAGTATTGACTCCATTTTAAACTCTGACTCTTTTAAGAAAGTTCGCCTTGAAATGCTCTCAGGAAATAGACCTTCAGCTTGTATGGGTTGCTATAAAAATGAGGACCAAGGAACAAGTTCAAGAAGGCAAGAAGAAATTATTGAAGACTATTTCTCTTTTAAAGAGGCGAGAAAAATAACTAAAGAGGACGGCTCAATCCCTATTTCTCTAAAAAAAGTAGAGCTTAGACTTGGTAATAAATGTAATCTAAAATGTACAACTTGCAATCCTGCAAGCTCGTCATCTTGGACTCAGGAGTATAAAGAGATTTCGAAAAATACAGATATTCAAATTGGTGTTAACTATACTGGCTTAAGAGATGAAATGTTTAACTGGCCGGAAACACAAGAATTCTGGAGTGACCTTTCGAAATACTCAAAAGATATTAGCTTTATCAATATAAATGGTGGAGAACCAATGCTCTACTCTAAGCAAATTTCTTTTTTAAAATACCTTATTGATCATAATCTAAGTAAGAATATTACTCTTGAATATAATATAAATCTCTCTCTGATCTCTAAAGACATTACGGACTTATGGAAAGAATTTAAGAAGGTAATAGTAAAGTGTAGTATTGATGATGTCGAAGCTAGAAATAATTTTATTCGATACCCTCTCTCCTGGAAGAAAGTTCTTGATAACTTTGAAAAAATATTGAGACTAGATGTTGAAATAATTATTCTTCAAACTCTTAGTGTTTATAACTTCTTAACATTTGAAGAAGTATACAAGAAAATCGTTTTAATAAGGAAAGACATTTGCTATAGCATTAACGTAGTAACCGAACCATTCTTCCTTTCTCCACTTTCAATTCCACCAGAAGTGAGAAAAAGGAAAATTAAAGAAGTCTTCCCTCTCATTCCTTTCAAGAAACATCACCAACTTTCAAAGCTATTTTACAACGAAGAGCATGATCAAAAGAATTTAAGAATGTTTCAGAGATATAACTCAATTCTATTAAAAAATAGAAAAAACAATTTCGAGAAAGACTTCAAAGAGTTAAACGAAGTATTAGTGAATTATTTAAAATAGTTTTTAAGCAATTTCATTGTTGTAGTCGTAAAGTTTATATTTTCAAAATCTCTCTTAAAGAATTTATAATTCCTAACATTAGAAATATTTTTTTCAAACTCTTCTTTATCAAGCTCTATTATATAATTAGTTATTTTGTACTTTGTAATAGAAGATTTAAACTGAACTTTCCCTCTCAAATCTTTGACACTTAACTTTATTGGCGATGTAGGATATTGAGAAAGATTCTCATCACTGCTCTTTAAAATAAAAGTCGGAACTTCTATTTGACCACTTAGCCACTCCTTGCTTGTCTTGGTATACCCCAGAACTTTTCCTTTGCTTTTCACGACCACTCTCAAAAGGTCTAATTCATGTTTATCTATTTTCTTCGCTTCTATCTTTGGAATCTTATCAACAATGCCAAGTTTAAGAGATTGGCATGACTTCTTCATTGGACACAATAAGCACTCAGCCTTTCTCGATTGACATAAAACTCTTCCCAAATCCATAAAAGCTTCATTAAGCTCTCTACTATTTTTGTTAGTTAGCTCTTTTAAAATTTTCCCTTCATGAAATTGCTTATAAATTTCTTTTTGAAGTTTTGGGCCTTTTACAACTTCAATCGCAAACAGCCTAGCAATAACTCTTTCAAGATTTGCATCTACGGCCAAGGCTTTCTTACCTGCACCAATTCCAACAATAGCATTAGCAGTGTAGTCACCTATTCCCTTAATTTTTTTTAGTGTTTCAACATCTGTTGGGATCACTCCATCAAACTTTTCTTGAATTTCTTTTGCTGCGTTTAATAAGTTCCTTGCTCTTCTATAATACCCAAGGCCTTTCCAAGCAATACAAACTTCTTCTTCAGAACTTTTTGCTAGAGATTTCAATGTTGGATATTTTTTTAAGAATTTATCTATATGATTAACAACTGTCTGCACTGTTGTTTGTTGCAACATAATTTCAGAGACAAGAGTTAAATAGAGTGATCTATTCTCTCTCCAAGGTAAATGGGAGTGCTGGTCTTTAGACCAATAAAGTAATTTCTTATACATTAGATACTTTTACTAGAATTAGAGACTATTTACAATAGTTAGCAACGGCTTTATCCGTCATTTCATGAACGTCTTCCATAGTGTAGCGCTTTTGATCTCCTCCATAGATTGTTGAAGGAATTGAATCTAGATAGTCTTTTAATTCTAAAGAGAGTTCATCAATATCTGTAAATACATAGAGCTGCTTTACAGATGAATCATTAATCCACCTCATGAGTCTCTTTTGGTCATTTAATCCGTAATTCACACATGCCGAAGCGAGATCACCCATTTGCTTTATCGAAGTATCAAATAATTGAATATTCACTTTTTCTCCGCATCCTTCTCTAAACTTTCTTGCAATAATTCTTCTCTCACAATAGCTTGCATCTTTGTTATAATCTACAGTCCTCATACTTGAACTTGTATCTAACCAAACTTCAACTTCAGCTCGCGCTCCACTTTCCTTCTTTGCTTTCCCACAAAAAATGTCAAAGTAATTTCCTTTCTCACAATTAATCATATCAACATCTGTTGCATTAATTGTTCTATGCGGAGCAGGTTGCTCTTTAGCGATAGGTTTACTTTTCGATTGATCTTCTACAAATCCAATTTGTGGATTAAAACAACCGTCTCCCATAGGAACGCAGTCTAGTTCTCCACCTGTAATATTCTTTGCAGTCAATTTTGAAAATTTAATTTCTTCGTCTCCAATTTCATTAATAATTGAAACGGTTTCTGGAGAAATAAAAAAGAAGTGAACATGATCAGGAAGAGCGAATGACTTCACCGTAAAAAATAAGAATAGAAAAAATATTTTCTTCAAATGGTCATTCCTTTTTGTCTTAAGAACCTAAAGAGGTCATTACCTAAGTCAACAATTAAATCTCTTCCTTCAATATCTAAATTTAGAAAGTCACTCATATAAGCTTTTTGCCGCGGAGTTAGACTCTCTAACTTCTCTTTTATTGTAAGGTCACCGTCTCTTCTTCCTTCGAATTGAATACTTTGAGACTTTCCTCCTACTTTTATTTTTGCGGTCACACTTTGATTTGCAGTTCCTCCGCCTAGAGCATCTGCAAAAGTATCTTCAAAATTTTTCTCTCTCTCTGCCGGAGCGCTTACTGGTCCTTTAACATCAGTCATCGAAGGCTCTTCTCTCGAGTACTCGTCTTCAACCTCTTTATAAAATTTAACTAGTTTTATAAAGTGATCCGCATACTCCTCTTCGACAAAATCAATCATTTCATGAAGTGGGATATTTAATTTTGCAGTTATTTTTGCAACAAGTTGTGGATTAATATCTGAGGTTTTCTGCGCTAAAAATCTACTCATAGTAGAAACTCCAACATCAGTAATCTCGGCCAAATCTTTTTGCGATAAGGAACCACGTACTTGCATATACTTACGAACAACACCTAAGTACTCTGCAATTTTATCTTGATTGAAATTCGACATGTGTCTTCTCCAAGTTGCTGTTATCACAAAAAACAATATTAAATTATCCTTCGTGAGTGCCTGTAATCATTATCGGAATTGCAAAAAAATTCCTTAGTGCAATTTTTATTCTTGACGCAATTAGTCAAATGAATTAATATTTGATTGCACGGAGCAACTTAGTTGCACCAAAAACACAGACTCGGGAGTAGCCGACATGAAAACTCTAACTCAATTCTTTAATCCTTTTTTGAATGAGTGCCAAGTGGATGCTAAGTATGAAGTTATCGAGAATATGGTAATAAATACTAAAGAATTCAAAGGCTTGAGTATTTCAGGTTCTCTCTTCTCTCTCACTACCTTTAAGAATGTTACTTTCGAGTCCTGTGTTTTCTATGGATCAAAAATTGAAAATTGCAAGTTTGTAAATTGCAATTTCATAAATTGCGAGTTCAAATTTACTAACATTATGCACAGCAATTTTACAGGCACAAGGATAGAAAATTGCAAATGGGATTATTCTCCTATCAAGAAGACGCAATTTAATTTCTGCTACCTCTGTGCTGTAACCATGCACTTTAGCTCTTCAGAGAGCAATAACACCCATAGCTCATGTACGAGCAACTTCGATCTCTCATGGGATCAGGCACTTATGGCAGGGGAAGCCGCACTAAAGATAGAGCAAGGTCAGTCAGAGAACTTCACAAATCTGATTGAAAGCTTTCTCTTTGGAAAACAAGCTGCATAAAGTATTGAAATAACGAATATAGCTCAGATTGCCTCAAGGATATATTCGAAAGTCATATCTATAGACAGCGAGGCAACTTATCTAATTCAGAACTGGTAAAAGGATTTATCACCTGGACAACTCAAAATCCTACCTACTGATCTGGCACCTCCGGGTGCCAGAGCACATCCTCAGACGGTAGCGAAATGGGAGTTTTGCTATGAAAGAATTAATTGCATCATTAATACTATCTTTTTTAATTGCTGAGACAGCTCAAGGTGTAGTGACTAAGTATAAGCACGAGATTTTGCCCAACCTTACCATTGGCCAGCATCTAGGAAATCTTGAAAGTGACCTAGAATAATTGGCTAAGATACTTGCAACTATCTGAAAATATATATAATACGTCGAATTCATACAAATTTAGCGTTAAACAGAAAGTCTCTATAAGTAAATGAAATTTATACAATTTTCAATTTTTTATAAGAAATTCGTATATCCATCTTAAAATACTTTCATAGCACGTAAACGGAGGCTCAAGTTGATGGAGAATTTTGAATTAGAAGAAGAACTTTATAACCAGTACCGCGATGAATTGCAATTGGCCTACAAGAGCTGCATGCAACTAGGACAATTCTTTGCTGGTGAATTTAACGACCATATTAACTCTATATGGATTTCGGCAAAAGACGATGGAATGATCGAGGCTGATTTTCAAGACATAATTGATGAAGTAGCCAATCAGCATGTGGACTCAATAATTTACCCTTTCCCAACAATTGTAAACCTTGCAGCATAGAACGATTCATGTGGGCTAGCTTTTTCTATAAAAGCAGCCCACTGACTCTCTATTTCTTCTAGACGAGTTTAAGACCATATAACCAACTTCAACAGCATTTCTAAGACCTATAAGACTGTCTTTAAGTTCAGCATTCTTATAAAATCTTTCAATTTCATCATAGAGTTCACTGAACATTGCATCGGCTCTCTTCAATCGATGAGATGTACGAGTAAGTCCAACATAATTCCACATCGTTTGCTTTAGAGTGAGCCAATCCTGAGAAATCAAAGCATTGTCCGCCTCTAAATTTCCCTTTCTCCAATCTTGAATTTTATGAGCATCATAGAGAGAAGCTGAACCTATTTTTTCGATTATATTTTCTGCTGCAATATAGCCCCAAGTAAGCCCTTCTAGTAGTGAAGTTGATGCCAACCGGTTTGCGCCATGAAGTCCCGTACAAGCAACTTCCCCAACGGCATAGAGCCCCTTTAGATTTGTTTGCCCTTTTAGATTCGTTTTTACTCCGCCGCATGTATAGTGAGCGGCAGGAACAACAGGAATCGGCTCAGTAGTAATATCAACATTTTTTTCAAGGCAGTGCTCATAAATAGTTGGAAATCTTTCTTTAAGCCAAGTGCTATCTTTATGAGAAATATCCAAATAAACACAATCATGTCTTGTCTCAATAATTTCATCTGCTATCGCTCTAGAGACAACATCACGAGGAGCAAGCTCTCTATCTGGATGATACTTTTCCATAAAGGCCACACCATTTGAGTTAATGAGCTTTCCACCTTCCCCTCTAATGGCTTCCGAAATTAAAAATCTTCGATGAGATGAACTATCAAAGAAAGTCGTAGGATGAAATTGAATAAATTCCATATTTGTTAGAATTGCTCCGGCCCTCTTTGCCATCGCATGCCCATCCCCTCTTGCTCCCTCGGAGTTTGAGTGGTGAAGATAGAGTCCGCCAATTCCACCTGTCGCTAAAATAGTAAACTTAGAAATCACTTTTGCGACTTCTTTTGTCTCCTGATTGAGAGCATAGACACCTACGACATAATTATCTTCATAGCGCTGCTGTATACTTACACCGTGGTGAACAGGTGTTAAGAGGTCAATGGCCGTATGTTTTGTAAGTAGATGAACATTTGGAAATCTACTTTTATTATTTAAATAATTTAAAAGAGAAACTTGAATCTCTTTTCCAGTGTAATCACCTTGATATAGAATTCGATCTCTTGAGTGAGCCGCCTCTCTTGTAAAAAGAAGTTCTCCATTTTCATCTTTTGCAAAATTTGTCTTAGACTTATTGATTAGAATTTCTTCCAATATTTTTCCCGAGCGCTCTTTTAAGATACTTGCGGCATTCATATTTGCAGTAAAAGAAGATGCTCTTTCAATATCTCCTAAGAGATCACTATCACTTTCATGAGGATAGATTATTCCTCCCTGAGCATAGAGAGTATTTGAAACCTTGGGATCTTCATCTCTTGTGAGAATTCCCACCTTCATTCCTGTTTCTGCAAGCTTCGCCGCAGAGGTTAATCCAGAGATACCACAACCAATAACAAGAACATCAAATTCGTAAACTGACATCTATGACCTTTTGTACTTGAGAGATAAGTCAACTGCTGGAGCAGCGTATGTCATGGCCCCAATACTAATGGCATCGACACCTGCAATAAGATAATCTTGAATAGTATCTATTCTAATTCCACCTGAAACTTCAAATGTAGTTCCACTTGGCTTCATCGTAACAGCTTCTTTAATATCGCTTGGAGAAAAATTATCAAGCATAAAATGTTTAACTCCAAGTTCAAAGCCCGCTTGGAGCTCAACTAAATCATGAATCTCAACTTCAATAGGAGTATAGAATCCATTCATTGATCTAAAGAAATCTACCGCCTCTTTTACGCCACCAAAGAATGATTTATGATTGTCTTTAACCATCCACATATCACTTTGACCTAAGCGGTGATTATAACCGCCACCAACTCTTACAGCATACTTTTCAAGACCTCTTAACCCTGGCGTTGTTTTTCTTGTATCTAAAATTTTTATCTCACTATCTTTAGCAAGCTCTACAAACTTAGCAGTAAATGTTGCAATTGAACTTGCTCTTTGAAGAAGATTTAAAGCGATTCGCTCTCCTGTTAAGGCGAGAGAGAAAGGAAGATCGAAATGAATTTCAGCTTTCTCTGATTTCTTATAATTCATCCCTTCAAATTTAGAGAACTCTTCTGTACTTAAATTTGCGCCTAGATAATTAAATGCTCCAAAGAAGTATGGAAGTCCCGCTAAAACTAAGTCGTCTTTAATTTTTAAAGAACAAGAAACTCTGTCATTAGGTAAGCTTGCAATATAGGAATGATTCCGAGAGATATCATCTTCTAAAAAGAAATGTTCGAAGTCTTTTTCAAGTGATTTTTCAATTAATATACTACTCATATTGGCTCCCATAGTAAGTACATATCCCCTCAGAAACAATAAGTTAAGTCCTTAAAAACCCTTCCCCCAACATTTGACATAGCTCTTCCTTCAATAAAGTAAAATCAGACAGTTACAAGAGGTAATAATGATTAATTACTGCTTAAAGACAATAATGTTCCAATGGCGCTTCCCTTTTATTCTTATAACAAGCTTAGTACTCTTATCCATTAATATTGGTAATAAGAAGGCTCCTTTTAAAGTCACTCGCTCCTCATCTTTTATAGAAGAGCACCTAAAGAGAATGAAGGAAGTTCAAGATAGAGAAGACTTCGCTTTATCGAGGGCCTTTATTTTGGGTGACAAGAGAAGCTTAACTAAAGATCTAAAAACAAGTTTTTCAAAATTACATATTAACCATCTCTTCACACCAAGCGGAATTCACTTTAGCTCCTTCTTTATACTCTTTCTTCCCCTTATAAAAAATCTTCGAAAAAAAGAGAAAAGAAAACTAGCCTTTGGTGTTGAGTTGATATTGTGCTTACTACCTTTTGGTCTTAATCAGTTCTATTCGCTTAAGAGAATTTCAACTTTACGAATAACAGGTATGCTTTTTAGAAAGCTTAAATATAAAATTGATTTCTTCTATATTTTCCTTCTCAGTTTTTTTTTTGATTTTATTTTTGGAACTTATACTCAAAATCCTATGAGTTACACCTTTAGCTTTCTCTTTCTGGGTAGTCTTCTCTCCAATATAAAATTTTCTTCACTTGCTTTCTCTTTCTTCTCAGCAAATTTACTTTTAACTCTTTTCTTCCCCATTAAAGTTTCCTTAATTGGATTCTTCTTAGGTTTTTTACTTACTTCTCTATTCTCTTTAATATTCCCTTTCCTCTTCATATTCTACTGGATCAGCTCCTTAACTTATCTCAATCTATGTTTTCCATTACTTAAAGTTTTTAAACTTCTCACATTTTATTCTTATACTTTATCTAAATATTCTATAGATTTTGAAATTGATATTATAGGACTAGTCTTTCTTTTAATTTATTCAAATACAAGAAAGATACGCTATCTCGCTCTAGCAATTTCTCTTTCAAGTTCAAGAGTTTACAATATTCCTCAAAATAGAATTAAAATAAAAAACAAAAATGATGAGGTAGTAAAAATGAACTGGAGTATAAAGAAAGATAGAGAGAAGGCAAAAACAACGAATATCACTTGTAGTAGACTTATTCTCTCAGCAGGACATCGCCTGGAATGTAGAAAGAAAAAAATAAGAGAGTAATTACCAAGGAGGATTTTTGCCAATAATTTCCTTAATCCAATACATCGAATTGTAACTTGAAGATTCATTGCCAGTTTCTAGATATATTTCTTTAATTCCTTTCTCATAGTATTCTTTGGCCTTCTCCTCTCCTCTACAATCATTAGATAAATGACTATCTAAATAGAGAACAACATACCCTTCGAGCTCAGGTAATTGTGCCTCAAAGTCCTCACAGCTTTCAAAACATAAGAACTTCCTTTCCTTATTCTTTGCTGCTTCTGCCCAAGTAAATCTTATCAATTCATCATCATCAATCAATACTTCTTGAACTTGCATTTTTGGAAGGCTAATTGAAATTTCAGTCCCTTCACCTTTTATAGAACTTACAAATATACTACCACCCCAGTTTAGTATCTTCTCCTTAGCATGAGAAAGACCTAACCCTGTTCCACTTTTCTTTCCTTTAGTAAAATTCTTCTCTAGAACTTTATCTAAATCAGTACTATCTATGCCTACTCCATTATCAGATATACATATATAAATATATTGTGAATCCGAATCAAACTTCACTTCTATAACTCCTCGATTTAAAGGCAATGCTTCAACAGAGTTATTAATAAGGTTTGATAAAACTCTTTTTAGGTCAACCTGAGAAAAACACCCCCATTCTTTAGTGCTTTTTTCACAGTAATTAAAGTTAATTTCGAGACCACTTTTTTCAATATATTCTAACCTCTTTTCTTCAATAGCTTCAGAAAGAAGTGTAAAGAAATTAAATTCTTCTCCTTCGCTTACTGTAATATCTAGTGATGCTCTTGTCTTTTGCTGCATATTATCGGCAATGCTTCGAATCCGATTTAATGCTGTTTTAATTAAATTAAGCCTAGGCTTCTCTATTTCATCTAAATTATTAATCGCCATATCCAGAGCGGCAAGTGGTGAGCGGATATCATGGGCAACTTGTTGAGCGACCTCAACAATAACCTTATCCTCCACATTTCTTACGATTTCATCTTGGTAACTCTGTAACTGTTTCAAGAGCTCATTTCGGTTCTTAAACAATGAGTTAAGCTCCGTAATATTAATAACTCTATTATTATAGAAATCATCTTCTTTAACTTCTGTATACCTAACAATTTCAGATAAAGACCTCGTCATTTTCTCAAGAGGCCTAATGACGACTTTTTTTAGATAATTATTCAAAATAATCGCTACAGTAAAAAAGCAAATTGTTAAAAAGAGTAGCAACATTAGCACTCTGCTCAGAATACTCTCTTCTTTCTTATACCCAAGAACGACTTCCGCTGCCCTCTCTTCCTTTTTCGTATCGAAGTAGAGATTCTTCTTAATTAAATTCCCCCCCGATAACTCTGATCCATTCCGACAAACGACAAGGTTTTCTTCTGTTAAAATTTGAATATAGCTAACGGTGTTTTGATCAAAGAATTGATTACACTTTTTTTCGACTGAAGCATATTGTCCCATAATTATATCTTGAGAAACAAGAGACGAAAAAAGAGAAAGATTTTCGGTATAAAGTTTATTAAAATTCTCATTATTCATCTTATCAAATGAAACATAGAGATAAACGCTCATCACTACCAAGAACAAGATATTCAAAATAAGTAAAGGTATTGATATCGCTTTAGATAGAGATAAATCAATTTTCATCAATTACATCTCCTAAACTTGGAATAAATTTATAACTAAATCTAGAAAGCTTTCTCTTAGATTTCATCACAATGATTGGCTTTATAGAAAAAGCTTGAATTATTTTATTCTCACTCTCAAAACTAGAAAATGACTCGGAATACCCCTTCAATCTATCAACAACATTATTCGAGTTTCTATGTTTAGAAAGAGAATCCATTAGGTTAGATGTATTACAATTTAAAAATTTATAACGGTTACTTTCCTCAAGTATACTTAAGAAACCATCAGGATCAGGAAAGACGCCTACAGATGCCCCCGAAATGAGATGATACTTGCGCTCTTGCAGGTTCTTTACATAGTCTTTTCCTTCTATCAGAATAATATCAAATTTTATTTGATATTCTGACAGATTTTTTTTGAGCCTTTCAATTACTTTCACTGGAAAGTGCTCCACTCTTAGGATTATTCTTATTTTCTTATCAATCTTTACTTTTTCAACACTCTTCTCCAGGCTCGTTAAATAATAGGGCCTTGGCATAATTCCGTTTGGAAGAAATGTTGTCTGAGAGGAGATTAAACTAGTGTCCTCAACTTTTTTAAAAGATTCTTGAAATATCTTCTTCAAAAAAGTTCTCTGTTTTAATGCTAATGAAAATTCATCAGCACAGTTAAAATAAAGATGATTAATCGCAAGACCATTTAAAGATATAACGGAATAACCATGATCCCTAAGTAGATTCACTTCTTTTTCCGAAATCCCCATGGCCACATCATAACCTAAAAGATTTTTTCCCTTAGATATCGCGATTTCTTTATCTTTTGAAACAATACTAAGTTTATCGTTATTGAACTTTAACACTACATTTCGTGCAAACTTCCCTGGAACTGTTCCATCTTTCAAGAAAGTATAATCTGTCTTACTCGTTATCTTGGGGATGATTCCAAACGTAGGTAATGACAGTACATAAAGAAAAGGAGCGTAGGGCTTCTTTAAATTAAAAGTAATAGAATAATCGTCATTTACTTGTACTAGCTCTCCGTAGTTTTGTTTACTTAAATCTTTCCCCTCCAATCTAAAGGCGTTCATTAAGTAGCTCTTAATTGAGCTCTTATTAGATTTATCAAAATATTGTTTAAAGGAATATTCAATATCATGTGCTGTAATATGATAACCTTGGTAAACTACATCTTTTTTTAATTGAAAGGTATACTTCCGACCATCTTTTGATATAGTCCATCTTTTTGCAATATCTCCTCGGAGAAGTCCTTTGTTATCTACTGAAACTAAATTTCGAAATAGATACTTAGAAATAAAGTAATGATAATAATACCATTGCTTAGTTGGTAGTAAATTCTTAGGCATAATGGGCATAGAAATTTCGTACTTCTTCTGAGCGAAAGTTTGAAGGCTAAGAAAAATAAGAACTAACACAAGGCTAACTTTCAAGAACTCTCCTATAGTTTTCAACTAAGGACATTCCCGCAGCCGTCAACTGTAAATGATCAAAAGTATCGAGCGTATCTTTAAGTAATTCTTTTTCATTTTCTAAATCGTAAGAAAAGTCTTCAACGTGCTTTATCAATCTATACATAACATGTGCAGAATGAAGCCTTGCTATTGGAGGTCTCTCTTTTCTTTGAAAAGGTGCGTATTTTAAAGTCCCATCACTCTCCTCACGAACAAGTCGATCTTCCAAATTTAGAATGAATAGTTCTTGGTGTGCTATTTCATGAACAATGGACTTTATAACATCAGAGCGTTTCTCACATTCATCGTAATTTAAATAGAGGCAAAACAACGTGTGAGGATGAGATGCACCTCTAAAGTTTGGAGCCTTTACAAAACAGAACCTCAGATGCTTTTTAAGATCAATTCCAAATTCCCCAGACTCTTCAACCTCAGAAATAATTGATTCGAGATCAAATCTTTTTAAATCCCCATGAAAAGGATTTAATTTTTCGCTAACAATTGAGATTCGTTTTTTCCAAAACTCTCTAAATTCTACTGAAACATTTTTGTTAACGATCCTTTGCTTATAGAAGTCATTCACACCTATTAGTTCTTGGTGAGATAAGTTTGAGTAATAAAGAAGAGTCAAATATCCAATCGGTGCACTAGCAAGGAAATCGATACTAAAGTTATCTATTAAGGCCTTCGCATATGACGAACGTACTTGTTCAAATTTATCCCCAAAGGTCCAATTACTTAAGTCAAAATTCATTCGGCTCTCAATTCTTTAGAAATTATATCGCTCTCTAGTGATCGAAACTGCTTAGCGTAGCTAGGCTCCTTTTTTAAAAGAAATTCTTCTGTTAAATCCTTCATCCATTGTGAAACAGGAATAATTCTACTTTTGTCTTCTATTGTTTTTAATAGTGTTAAGTCCAACTCGTACTTCCCCCACTTTCCAAAAGGTGGGAGAGCAATTCCTCTTTCAATAAATAATTCTTTATTGATCTTATATATTTCTGTTTTTTTCTTAAAATTATCATCCAAATAAGAGATAAATTTCTTATTAGTTAAGACTTCATCCTGAGAATAATTCACTACCAATTCACTAGTTTTTATATAATTTAAAATTAGATCCATATAGAAGTTTACAAGATTAGAGGCATACACAAGATGATAAGTATTCTCTCCTACGTCTGGAAGTAAAACACCTTTCGAATCAAACACTCTTTCGAAAAAGTAATTCGTTCTCTTTAAGGGGTCATTCTTTCCAACAATAACATTAGGCCTAACGATTAACTTATATTGAAAGTCACTCTCTATTAAAGCTCTTTCACAGTCAGCCTTTCCTTGGATATAGTCCCACTCTCGATCTTGAAACATCGGATTCTTTTCATATTTAGTAAACACATCAACATCAGACTCAGTAAAATCATTTTCTTTTAAATCTCTTACAAGATGGTAAATTGCTGATGAGCTAGTGAAAACATACTTCAAATTAACTCGATGCCTAAGTGCAGAAATAATATTTTCGATCATTTTTTCATTAACCGACACATTATCCACAATTACATCAAATTCTAGATTCTCTAGCTTCCTCAAGTCGTCAGGATTTAAAATATCTCCCCTAACTGTATTTAAGTTTTCATGGGAGAAATTATCTCGCGGACCAGTTCTATTAAAAGTTATAACTTTATGACCCAAATCAAGTAGTTTAACTACAACTTCTCTTCCGACGAATGAATTACCTCCAAAGATTAGAACTTTAGTCATTTTACAATCCTATTTGTGATTGAAAATAATATCCGAATAATTCATTGAAAGATTCCTACCTTGAATAAGAATTTCAATTCTCGCCTCAGAAATTCCTTCCTCTCTCAATCGATTTAAATTTTCCTCAGAGAGTCTAAAATTTCCAGACAATATTTCAATACGAGAATCTGATAAACCCGCGTCTCTTAAATGGTTTAAATTGATAGACCTACCGTTATCTATCAATATTTCAACTCGCGACTCAGAAAGAGCTTCAGCTCTTAGAAGATCTAAATTCAAGTGATTCCTTGACTCCAACAATATTTCAACTCTAGCTTCAGAAAAACCAGCTTCAGATAGGTTTTCCAAATTTATATTTCTTTGATCTCCAGATAAAATTTCCACTCTTGATTCAGAGAATACCTCATCCTTCATTATTTCAAGATCAATTTTTTCCACTTCATCAGATATTAAAATTTCAATTTTCGCTGCTTGAAAATCTCTTGAAAAGTACAGGTCTAGATTTAGTTTTCCACTATTTTTCTCTATCACCTTGTCTATTTTCTTATTATCTAAGTCTCCAATACTTAAATTTCCAGACTCTAATAAATGAAAAATATGAGGCCTAAGAGAAAAGAAACTTCTTTGATATTTTTGGGATAGTTTAAATGCAATAATATCTGCCTTTATTCTTATAAGTTCAGCATGTTCTTGCTCGCTTATACTCATGTCATAATAAGCCGTACCACTATTTATTTCTGCGATAGCTGCAGGTGACATATTCATTAATAAAATTAAAGATAAAATCTCTTTCTTCATATCCTCTCCAAAGTTATTTCTTTAACTTCTATATGTGTAAATTCTTTAATTTTAAAGTGGATTGAAAAAATTCTATTTAACTTGAATAACGTTTGCACGCAATTTCAACAGGTTACACAAGAAAGGATTATAAAAGATTATGGATAGAGGAGTTCTTGATAATCCCTCTATCCATAAAAAAGCATTAATAATTTAGTAACTTTTTAAGTTCATCATACACATCGTCAACTTGTGGAAGAATATAATCTTCAGAAGTTGGGCAATAGGCAACGTAAGAATCTTTCGCTGCAACTCTTAGAATTGGAGCATCAAGAGACTCAAAACATTCTTCGTTAACTCTTGCTGCAATTTCCCCAGCAAAACCTGACGTCTTAGTTTCTTCGTGACAAATGAGTAATCTATTTGTTTTAGCGATAGAGTTTTTAACGGCCTCCATATCAAATGGAACGAGTGTTCTAGCATCTAAAATTTCAATCTTTACTCCAAGCTCAGCTTCCACTTTCTTTGCCGCTTCAATAGACTTTTGAACTAAGGCACCCCAAGCAACAATCGTTGCATCTGCACCTTCTCTCGCGACACGAGCTTTTCCAAATGGAATCATATACTCTTCGCCTACATCAGCAGTTCTATTGTAACCTTGATAGTAAAGGTGCTTATGCTCTAAGAACATCACTGGATCATCAGCTCTGATTGCCGTTCTTAAAAGACCTGCTGCATCTGCCGCATTTGAAGGGAAGGCCACACAGATTCCAGGAATATGTGTAAAGAGAGACTCACCACATTGCGAGTGATAAATTGATCCTCCTCTTAGGTATCCACCAATTGGAACTCTTACAACCATAGGTGATTTGAAGTCTCCTCCAGATCTATATCTTGTTGTCGCCATCTCATTTTTGAGTTGCATATAGGCCGTCCAGATATAATCAAAGAATTGAATCTCCACTACTGGCTTAATTCCTCTCATTGCCATACCAATAGCGCGACCAATGATATTTGCTTCTGCAAGCGGTGAATTGAAAACTTGTCCTTCTTTAGAAGCTCTTTGAACTCCTGAAGAAACTTTGAAAACTCCACCCTTTCCTGAAAGTTCTGGGTTATCTAATTTTTCTAATTGAGAAAAGTCTGCAACGTCTTCACCGAACATTCTTAGAAGTGGGTTCTTAGAAAACTCTCTCTTTAAAACACTATTAATGGCTCCCGCCATTGGAACATCATCTTTTCCTTCAAGTGTTGGCTCAGTATCAAATTCGCTTGAAGAGATATCTACGTCTTCAGAGAAAATATGCTTTAGAGCATCTTCTGGCTTAGGCCACTCTGTTGCAATGGCTTCATTCATTGCCTGTCTAACTTCTTTTGAAACTTCTTCTAATAAAGCTTTCACTTCATCTTGGCTCATGATTCCAGACTCGATTAGAGTTTTAGGATATGAATTGAAAACATCGAGAACTTTTTCTTCTGCTAGCTCTTCTTTAGTTCTATACATTGATTGATCATCAGAGAGAGAGTGAGAATAAGGTCTTGTCACATGAGAGTGTACAAGTACTGGCCCTTTCTTTGATCTGATGTGTTTAACGGCCTCAACAAATGTTGCGTAAGACTCTATTGGGCAATTACCATCACACTCTAAAACTTTTAGTCCTGGAAATTGCTCCATTGCTTTAGAGATTGATCCTCCAGGTGTTTGAATAAAAGTTGGAGTTGAAATTGCGTAACCATTATCTTCAACGTGAAAGAGAACAGGAAGCTTATTTACGCTTGCAGTTGTTAGTCCTTCCCAGAACTCTCCTTGAGATGTTGTTCCGTCACCGCAAGATGTGTAAACAACTTCATCATCATGAAAGTCTTGTCCGCCAACATCAGCGCCAGTAGCTTCTAAAGAGTTTAAATACTCTCCTGCTTCTGCAACACCGCACGCCTGAAGGAATTGAGTTCCAGTGCATGAAGATTTATTCACAATATTTAATTTTACATTTCCCCAGTGAGCCGGCATTTGACGACCGTGTGAAGCCGTGTCCCCAATATTACCATTGGCCTGACAAAGCATTTCGTAAGGAGTTACTCCAAGTCCAGTACAAAGAGCTCTGTCTCTATAGTAAGGAATGAACCAGTCATACTTCGGTTTCATTGCAAAAGCTGCAGCTGTTAAGACACCTTCATGTCCCGCTCCTGAAATCTGGAAGAATGCTTTTGATTGCTTCTTCATTGTAATTTCAGCGTCATCTAACTTTCTAGAAACGTAAACATTTCTAAGCATCGCTATAAGATCTTCTTTCTTAAGTTTATATTTCTTTGCTAGTTTTAACTTTTCTTCTGCACTAAGTTTCTTAAGTTTTTTAGAACTCATTTCATTCAGTCCTTTTGTTTTATCGAGCATGAAAACTCCTCTTCGGCGCTAGGCGACGTAAATGTAAAAAATCTCTAGCAGACTACCTAAAGGTGGGCCAAATGTCTAAAATGACACGATAGGAAAATGTTAAGATATTGATTTTAGAATAATTAAAGACCGTAACTGAAGCTTAGAGCAAATCTTCTATCCTCTTCGCCTCTAAATTCATTAGAAGTTGTATCAACTGCGTACGTTGTGAGATCAAATTCTAGTCTCTGAGATTTAATTCCAAGTCCTGCAGAACCCCATCCATCACCGTAACCAAATCTGACAAAGAACTTTCTCCCAATATCAAATTCAGCACCAAGAGTGAGTTTCCTATTGGTAGAAATCCCCTCATACTCAGCTGAGATGTCCTTGTAATTTGCTTCAAGATGAAGTCTAACAATTTTTCCAATTTGTGGAGTTAAAGAAAAACCTACGTCCATTGAATTTAAAACATCGGTAGGCGCACCATTAGTACTACCCTCTGAAAATTTTTGGTCGAAGGCATTGTTCATTTTTAAAGCAAACGTTGGAAGGAAAGTAATCGGAAGAGTTAACTTTGCACCGGCCACAACAATAACTGCTGCCCCTTTCTTTATCTCATCTGGATTTTCATTGTACTCAACATTGGCGTCACTCTCACCTACAACTTCTTTTCTATTTAAATAGGTTGCCGAGCCACCAAACTTAACCACACCACCAAAGAGAGAAATATTTAAAGCTGCGTAAGGACCATGATCTCTTCTATCTGCGTATTCAAAAGTAGCGCCTGCCTCTTGCCCGATAGTTGCTCTCGTTCTCTTAGAGACAAGATAACCAAGACTAAAATATCTAGTTGTAAAATTTGGTAGGAAATTAAATCGCTGATGAGAAATTGTTCCTTTATTCTTTAAGAGACTCTTTCTCTGCCCCTCTAAACTAAAGGCATCCATTGCCTCTGGAAAGACATCTAGAACACTTCCCTTTGTAGAATTATCCAGCCATCCCTTATTAAGTTCTAGGTGAAAATTACTTAAGTGAAAGTGAGTCTTTCTAACGGTACCAAGTCCTGCAGGATTATAATAAACAGCACTAGCATCATCTGCTTTAGCAACGTAAGCATTCCCCATGGCCAATGCACGAGCAGAGGTCGCAAGCTCAGGAAAGACAGCATCTTCAAAATCGATAGCAAAACTCAGCGAAGGTATCGAAGAGAGTGCGAAAGTAAGAATAAGTGTTTTAAGCCCAAGGCCCTTTAAACAATTCATCAGGTAATTTTAGCATTTTTAGGTGTGAGATCGAACAGGGCAAGATAGTTCGCCGAGCCGAACATTCTCTTTAAAAACAATACCTTAAGCTACTTCCTAAATGCTTCGAATAGAGTTTTAAACGGTGACAACATCATTGAGTGAGGCGCGTAACAATTCATCCAACACTTTTGACAATTTCCAAGATAAGGATCCATTCGGGCTGGTATATTATTCTTATCAAGTAATTTGTTAAAGAAATCAATTTCTTTAATATTAGAGTAGCTATCTAAATACATACAAGGGCCAACTTCACCATATGGTGAAATATGAATAGAGGAGAGCCCTGCTGAACAAGGAATTAAATTTCTCTTTTGTCCTTCTTGAACAAATTTTAAAGCAAGTCGAATGTAAAGCTTTTCCCAGAAGTCTCCAAGAGAGAAAACTTGATACCTTTTAAGAATTGTTCTCAAAGAAGACAAAAGCTTCCTACTATCAATTACATTTTCTGTATTATAGATTCCTCCACTATTTACAAAAGTGACGGCTTTAATAGAATCGCTATATCTTTCATATTCATCTCTAATAAATTCATAATTTTCATCACTGATTGTAATTCCAAAGTGTGTATTGAATTTCTTAGTCTTTAAAAGATTAAATGTATCAAATGCCTTTCTATAATTTCCAGAAACACCTCTGACTTTATCGTGAATTTTTTCATCACCATCTAAACTTATTGTAATAAAGTGATCTATTCCATAGCTTCGAATTATCTCGGCAATTTTAAGAACTCGATTAGGGAGTAAGCCATTTGTTGTAAAGGCAATCATTTTTAAATTTTTGCAATACTTATCAGCAAGTCTAATTAATTCCTCGACATTATTATCAAGAGTTAACTCACCTCCACTCAAAGAGAGCCAGTATAAGTTTTTTCCATAATTTTTAAAAAGGTTTTCATAATGCTTTATTTGAATTTCTTTTTCTTTGAGGGATTTATTCTTATTAATTTTCCAAATATGGCAACTATCGCATTTAGAATTACAGTCGTTAGTTGTCTGGATAAGAATTTTATATGGAACAATTAAATCAACTCTACCTAATAGAAAGAAGATTCTATGCTTAATATTAATGAGAACAATAGAAATGATGGTTGTTAACTTCATTTTCCATTCTTTTGTAGTTTTAGTGAGAATATTGTTTTTACTATTTTAAACCCGTCAAAGATAGAAATTTTCTTTCCTTCTCTCTTTGTTCTTGGATAATAATCAATTGGAACCTCAAGAATACAAATCGACCCTTGAATAAGTTTAATTGTTACCTCCACACAAAAAGAAAACCCTTTAGAACTTAATGTTAGTCTATCTAAACACGACCTCTTAAATACTTTATGACCTGTATTTATATCCTGAACAGATTTTCCAAAGAGTAACCAAACAAGCTGGGATGTTGTAAATTTTGCAATTAGAGAAACGGGTAAAAAACTTTCAACATTTATACGTCTACCATAGACTACGCTCGTCTCATTCTTAACTATTGGTTCAATTAATCTTGGAATATTAGTCGTTGGGTATTCTAAATCTGCATCCTGAATTAGAATGATCTCCCCTGAAGAAATTCTTAATCCAGATTGAATAGCATCAGCCTTTCCAAGGTTTTCTCCATGAGTGACTAACTTTACAGAAGGAAATTTCTTTACAATTTTTTGGCTTTCATCAGTTGAAGCATCATCAATGACAATTATTTCATAATTGCCTTGAAGTTGAACTAAATGTCCCAACAATGTCCCAATAGTAGCACTTTCGTTATACATAGGAATTATAATTGTTACTAATGGGTCATTAACCACGTTAAGTCCTAAATTAAAGTTTTAAAGAAAGCATAGAAACTATATGACAATCTTAATTAAAACAAAAATATTATTATTTCTGCAATCTTCGACCTTTTACAAAGTCCTTATACATATTTGCAAACGCGACCTCTAACATTGTCTGAGGTGTATCTTTCACAACATTCGTCACTAAATTAAAAAATCTTATTGGCCTAAACAAGTATTGCAAAGAGTAGAAGAATGCCATTCCTCCAAGGCTTAAAAAAGGAATCATGTAATCAGAAACCTCATTATTCCAAGACTTATTATTAAAAGGTTTTGTATAAATCAAATTAGACATGAACTCATAGTAATTCTCATCTCTCTTGATTATTCCTTTCTCAAGTAACTCATCAAATAGCTCACTACCAGGATATGGTGTAAATCCAAAGCAAGGCACATCATGAATTCCCACTAATGCCATTCTAAAGATAAAGATAAAATTATAAACTCTATCCATAAACTTTTCTTCAGGAAATCCAAATATAATATTGGCCTTTACAATAAGTCCTACTTTTACTGCATTTTTCATTGAGGCTAACATCTTCTTTAAATTAACCTTCTTTTTAACAAGCTTACTCATTCTAAGAGAACCAGTCTCAGGAGCATAAGTAATCTTGGTACACCCACTTCTCTTTAGTAAGTCAAGTACTTCAAAAGTTAAAGCTTCCGATCTTGTCCCAGAAGGTAAGGACCATGTTAGATTGATTTCTTGCCGGATCATTTCTTTACAGAAATCAATCGACCA
Organism: Halobacteriovorax sp. JY17; assembly: GCF_002753895.1. Lineage (NCBI taxonomy): Bacteria > Pseudomonadati > Bdellovibrionota > Bacteriovoracia > Bacteriovoracales > Halobacteriovoraceae > Halobacteriovorax > Halobacteriovorax sp. JY17. Next base: position 321,269 of record NZ_NJER01000003.1, read on the forward strand.
TTGCCTATTAATGATTGCAGTAAGATCATAGAAATCAATATGATTTATATTATAGAGATCTTTATACATTTTTATTTCTTCAATTACTTCATAGTAATCTCTCGCCACCCAACGGGTCGTCCACATTTTTGCACTTGAACAAAAAGTACATTGATAGGGGCATCCCCTAGATAGGAGCATTGGCATTGTCCTCTTACCAATCATAGACATTCCAAGTAATCGATCATGAAAAGTGTCTATCTCTAATCCATCCCATTTTGGAAGAGGTATGCTTTCTAAATTTTTCACCCTATAGTCACCATCATTTGTAATTATGGCTTCAGACTTATGATCAAAGAATGTAATCCCGGGAGCACTATATAAATGGTCAGGATTTTCACTGTAAATATTTAAAAGGTTTGCTAGTTTTTGCTCACCCTCTCCTAGAATACAAAGAGAAACTTCTTTCTTATATGTTGTTAATATATATTCATGATCCGCTGTAACATGCTCACCACCTAGGACAATGACGAGGTTTGGGAACTTTTCTCTTATCATTTTTACAAGTTCAATAGTATTAATCCAATCACTAGAAAACATGCAAGAGATTCCGAGAATATCTGTCTCAGAAGAAATAAGACTTAAGGTCTGCTCATTTGGCATACCATTAATTAAAAGATTAGTATCTTTAATAGGCGTAAATGTATCTATTCCTTTAGCAAAGGAGTCTATGCAAGTCACATTATGTCCAAGCTTATCAACAGTGCCGGCCAAGTAGGCAAGGCCCAGCGATGGTGTTCCCTGATTACCGAACACTGAACTTTTTGGGATCACATAAGGTGCTCTAATGAGCGTTACATTTAGTTTATTCATAGATATTCAGATTACTTATCCTCTTTGTAGTATCCATAATAGAAAATGTAATTATCTAAAACATCATCAAACTCAGGATTACTTTTCAATAGATTCTTCTTAATTATATCATAGTAAATTTTCCGCCTATTTATGATATCTTGCCTCAATTCCTCATCTTGAGCGGCCCTCATTCTAAACTCGAGAGAGTCATTTATATAATTATAAAAATAGACTTCGCCACTATTTCCAATTACAACACTCTCCTTTAGATCTTTATTACTTTCAAAGTACTTCTTTGTGTTTTCCCCTGAATTGCTATAGCTCAAACCACAAAAGACCAACAAAAGTATCCCTGTATAGACCTGAAAGAAAAAGAAGAGCCTTTTTTTAAAAAAATTAAACAAAAGAAATATTACAAAGCTCCACACTACAATAAAGCTAAAGTTGTAATTAGCAATTTTCATATTGAATAAAACTGTATCAATAATCTTTTCAAATTCGGCATAGCTTTTGACAATCTTCTGTGTTGCATATTGATAATGATTTATTCTAGTCACAGCAACATAATTTGAGAGAGAGAATAGATGTAAGACAATGAAGCTGACACTAACAAATACTTTGATCCACTTATTCTTTATTGCTTTATAAAAATAGAAGAATCCAATTAACAGTAAAGGAAGAACAGTTAATACTAAACGACCAGAGAATTGATCATTTACAACATTACCTACTATAAATACTGTCTGTGTAAATCCCGCTCCGAGCCACCCGAGGAGCGTAATAAGAATAAATTTGTCATATTTTCTTTGAAATAGTCTAAAGATAAATATCAGGACAAAAACTAGTGAGGGAAGATAAGCTGGGTTAGAAGTAAACAACCCTCCAATTGAAAAACCTCCAAAGAAGAAAGTGCTAAAAAAATTTCGGAAAGAAAAATCAATAAAGGTACTCGCCGATCCCCCCAGTAACTCTATGCCTCCAAATTGATCATACATATTGATATAATACGTTCCTCCCATCAATAAAGTAGTTAGAACAAAGACTACTTTTGCCTGAAAAGACTTATTCCTTATGAAAATATAATAAGCTCCCATTATAAATGGAAAGAAATAGATAGACTTTGAAATTAGTAGAACCCCACAACATATACTAAAACAAAGAGAGTCTTTAAAAGATGAAACCTCTTTTTTCAGTAACACTATAAACAATAAATAAGCTGTCATAGGAAAAGAAAAAATTTCACTCACGCTTAAGTAGCAGATTGAAAAAAACATAAAAACAGTTGAAGTAAAGAAAATCAAAAAGGGTTTTAAAAAATGCTCTTCGTGAAATCCTTTCAGTATCTGTATACAGAAATAAAATCCATAATAAAGGCAAAATAAACTTAATGTAATTGATGCCAACAAAAACTCTTCTTCAAATTTATTTTTAAATAAGAACGTTTCTAAATACCGAAGCCCTACAAGAGCTGGTGTTTGAACTTCTGTGTGTTGTGTTGGATGAAAGTATTCTTTTGTAACCAGCCAGCTAAATGTTTTATCAACTTGATTAATAACATTATAGTCAGAATCCTTAATTATGGAATTTGCCTTAGCAATATATAGGCCATCCTCAAAAAAGGAATCCCCAAAACTTGTAATCGTAATGACATAGAAAATTGCTAAAAATAATGGATAGAGCTTAAAGAAGCCGCCCCCACTGATGGCAATTTTCATAATATCTGACTTTAGTAATTTCATACTCATATACTATAATTCTTTAATAAATTAAGCTACATAGGAAAATATGCTTAAGTAACAAATATGGACAAAAGTTAGCAACAAGGTATAATTTAGAAGTATTAATAACTCCTGACAGAGATTGAAAAATGGTTACCGACAAATTTAAGAAAATTAAAATTCCTATTCTTCTGAGGACAAAATTCAACCTCTACTTTGTCCTGCTTCATATTTTTAAAAACAGTGAATTTCTTATCAATGGCAAAAAGAAGGCGCTAATTGAAATTAACAAGAAAACGAGTTTAAAAAACTTTGATAACTCTCCTAAAGAAGTCGAGAGAAAGAAAAATTTATCTGAAAAAGATTTTTTAAAATACCTTAAGGCCGGTGTACCTGTAATATTTGATAAAGAAGCTCTAGAATGGCCCGCCACCAAGAAGTGGAGCTTTGATTTCTTAGAGGAACATTACGGAGATGAAAAGTTTCCAATTGTTTCAAAGAAAGGACTAGATGAAAAATATCAAGACCCATCTCTTCCTAAAGACGGTGAAATGATTTCTATCAAAGAGCTCGTTAAAAGCTGGAAAAATAAAGAAAACAACTATCTTCGCTTTTGTAAAATAATGGAGTTTTTTCCAGAACTTCAAAAAGATTTCAATCTTAGTTGGCTCGAAAAAATGAGACAATGCTTTATCGGCTTTAGTTATCAATCTTTTATTGGCCCAGCCAAAAGAGTCACGACGTGGCACTGTGGAATGACTGCTTTCTTCTTTGTTACTGTGACTGGAACTAAAGACTGGGAAATGTATCCTGCCGACCTTTCTCCCTTAATGAATGTAGGTCATGACGGGTTTGGCTATTACTTCTCAGACAAGGATGAAGATGAGATTAGTGAATTAATTAAAGAGATCAAGCCTTACAAGTGCACGCTTGAGCCTGGTGATATTCTCTTTATTCCAGCCTGGATGTGGCATCGAGTTGAAAACCAAACCGATACAATTGGAGTTAGTTACCGCTTTGCAAATATTAGAGGGATTCTTCGCTTTCCTGTTCTTACGACTATTAGATTCTTTTTTACTAATCCATCTTTTCTAACGGTGATTAAGAATAGTTTTAAAAAGAAATCTGATCATGACAATGCCTTAACCCCAAAACTTTATGTGAAATAAAAAAGGCTTCGAAAGAAGCCCTTTTTTTAAATTAATTTCTAGTTTTTCTACCAGGGAATCTGTGACCCAAGTTACCTAGGTACTTTCCACTGATATTTCTGATCGATTCAATTCTACTTTCAGCAAGAACGTCGGCAGCTTTATTCACTGGGATATTCTGCTCATCTGAAATTGCAAAAATCTTAAGAGTTGTATCATAAATTGTATCAACCATTCTTGAAGACTTAGAATCAGACCAACCTTCAAATTCAATTGAAACGTTCATTAGTCCACCAGCATTGATTAGGTAATCTGGAGCGTAGAGAATTCCTTTCTGTCTAAGAATTTCACCATGACGATCTTCTGCAAGTTGGTTATTTGCAGCACCTGCAACGATTTTACATTTTAATCTATCAATAGTGTCATCATTCACTGTTGCACCAAGAGCACATGGAGCGTAGATATCACAATCAACATCGTAAATATCATTAACACCAACAACTTCTACTGCAGGAACAGCTTCCTTTAGTAATTGAATATTTCTTTCGTTAATGTCGCAAACAACAACTTTTGCTCCTGCTTCATCTAAGAACTTAGCAAGGTATCTACCAACAGAACCTGCCCCTTGAAGAGCAACTGTTTTACCTTTTGGAGAACGATCTCCATATACTTTCATACATGCAGCTTCAATTCCTCTAAATACACCTTTCGCTGTATATGGAGAAGGGTTACCTGAACCACCATGAATTTTAGCAACACCACAAACATTACCAGTTTCAGTAAAGACGTGTTCGATATCTTGAACACCAATATTTACATCTTCTGCTGTTATATATCTTCCATTTAAAGACTCAAGAAATCTTCCGTAAGATCTAAAAAGAGCTTCCGACTTATCCTTATCAGGATCACCGATAATAACGGCCTTACCACCACCAAGATTTAATCCTGAAACAGCAGCTTTATAAGTCATACCTTTTGAAAGCCTAAGAACATCGTTAATTGCTTCTTCTTCCGAAGCGTACGGCCACATTCTAGTTCCACCAAGAGCTGGTCCTAGTGTTGTGTTGTGAATAGCAACAATTGCTTTTAGATTACAACTAGGATCACTGAAGAAAATCACTTCTTCGTGTCCATCTTTATATAATCTTTCAAAGCTCATCATTTTTTAGCTCCTTGCTACGTGATCCTTAATAATTCTCGTATCATACCGATAAGGTAAGTACCTGAGTAAATTCAGCAAACTATAGTCATTAAAGGATGGAATTCGTATGCCCACCGTGTCACTTGTGCAAGTCACCGAAAATGGAGAACTCATAGATGAGGAGACTCTTTCTTTTGAAATTGAAGCTGGTGAAAACCTATGGGTTGGTCTCGAGTTAGCAGGCCATGTTCTCCCGAGCGGATGCCTAGCAGGATCTTGTGGAACCTGTAGAATCAATGTTTTAGAAGGAAGTGATAACCTATCCAAACTAAGCGTTATTGAGAATGATACTGTAGAGCACATCAAAGGCTCTTATAAAGAAGCGTACGGTGAAACTTGGCTAGAAGGAAAAGAGATTAGACTCTCTTGTAGAGCTAAAGTGACAGGAGATGTGAAAATTCATATTTTAAAGAAGTGAGTTTAATTTAGAAGTGATTGAGAGGAAGTCCTCTCCATCATCCCATATTTCTTGATAGTGAATTTGTCCTTTGATACTTTTCAAGTTTAAATGATAAATTCCGTCTTCGTAGCGAATATCAATTTCTGATTCAGTAATAGTTCCGACCTTTTCATTTTGATAAAAGAGATTTCCATTTTCAATTTTAAAACTTGAGGGAGGATAACTTGCTTGGATTTCTCCGCAGATATATCCTCCGTCTAAAATATAAAGCCTCTCACTCGTAACTTTAAACTGCATAAACACTTCAGAACAATTCCCTTCTCTCACATTGTAACTATAGAAACCTCCACCACTCCACTTTCCAGAGAATCCTGCAAGACTTGATAGAGAAATTAAAAAGACAAAGAGTATTTTCATGAGTTACGGACTCTTCTTCTTATTCTCGCATTAATATCATCAGCACTATCAACGGCTGTGTCCCAAGCAGTATAGATTTGCTTTTTTACACCAGCGCGCAGATCTCCTGCCACATAGAGACCTTCAATATTCGTTTCACCTTTTCCATTAGTGATGACAAACCCTCTCTCATCTACTTCTGCGCCCAGTTTTTTTGCAAGTTCATTGTAGACAATCATTCCAAGGGAAACAAAACTCATTTCAACTTCTACAATTCCAGAACCTTCAACTTCAAACCCTTCCAGCTTTCCAGTCTTTGTATCACCTTTGATTGAGAATATTTCACCCTCATAAACTTCAATTCCATATCTCTCGATAAGATCCTTTACTTCGTCGTCAAGCTCAGGAGCTTCACCGTGAGTGAAGATCATCATTTGAGGAGTTTTATACCTTTCATAGAGCATGGCCGCGACCCAACCAGCTCCATTAGTGTGACCGATTATTCCAGTCTTTTTTCCATAAACATGGTGTCCATCACAACGAAGGCAGTAATCGATAGTTTGATTATTGGCATAAGGGAATACTGGTTCAATATCTCCGTCAATCTTTGGTTGAACGTCCATTACACCTGTGCAAAGAATGACATAGTTGGCTTGATAGACCTCACCCTTATTATCAGTAAGCTCAAACACTTCTCCATTCTTTTTAACTTCAGTTACACCTCTATTTTTTAACCATGTAAACTTATCTTTTAGGTCACTCTCGGTTGATAACCAATTGAGGGACTCTCTATTTGGATTTTCAATTCCTTTCTTATACTCAAGATGTCCCGGCATATTCTCAACTTTCGTCACCCACATCGCACGAGACTTCTTCTTATCTTTTCCCGTTCCAGGAAAGAGAATAGTCTCATCGTTATTTAAGACTGTTCTAAGAGCGGCCATCACACCGGCAGATCCTCCGCCAATAATTGCAACATCATATATTTTACTCATTAAATTTCTCCAAAAAAAAAGACCTAAATAAATTAGGTCTTTAGTATAAACGTAAATAGATCTTTTTATAAGTTATACAGGAGATATTTTTTGAGAAGTAACGCGGTCAACATCTTTCTCTTCAACACTTTCCTCTTCTCCAGCAGAGCTGGCTTCACGTTTTGAAAAGTAATGTTTCTCTCCATCTACATCTTGGATTCTAATTTCTCTAATCTCATAGTCTTGAACCTTCTTAAGCTCAAAGCAGAGACCTTCCCAAACAATAATTTGCCCCTCTTCAGGAAAGTTATTTCCAAGCATATCGAGAATGAAACCAGAAACTGTGGAATAGTTATCATTTAAAGGAATCTTTATTTCAAAGTCATTATATAAATCTCTAAGAGAGAGAGAGCCATCAATATAGATGCCCGTCTCGAGGTCACTTATTTGATATTCTTTATTAACTGACTCTTCTTCTTCATCGTGCTCATCTTGAATTTCTCCAAAGATCTCTTCTACAATATCTTCTAGTGTGATGATTCCTACGATCAGTCCATTCTCATCCTTAACTAAGGCTAAGTGAACCTTCTTTCTATTCATGTGATCAAAGACCGCCTGAATTTTCATATGCTCATAAACGAAGAAAGGACTCTTTAAATGTTTTGAGATATCAAAGTTATCTCTATGTTCTTGCTTTAAGAAAACAAGTTCCTTTACGTGAAGAAACCCTTCCATATTTTCAAGCTCACCATCACAAACAGGAAACCTTGAGTGAGTATCTTCTTTGATAATATCTAAAACTTCATCGTAAGTTGCCTGAGCTTTTATATACTTAATCTTCTGCCTTGGGATCATAATATCTTTTACTTTGATCTTAGGAAAATCTAGGACAGAGTGAAGAAGATCTACTTGCTTTGAATCAATTGTATTTTCTTTTTCAGCTTTTTGAACCATGTACTCAATATCAAGCTTAGTAATAAGCCTACCTGTTAGTTCTGCATTCTCTCCTAGGAAAGTGCTAATAAACCAAACGATACTTTTAATTATTGGAAATAAAGAAATATACCAAAGTTGAAGGAATCTAATTGTTGGAACCGCAAGCTTTTCAGCGTGAGTTCGAGCAAATGTCTTTGGAATAATTTCACCAAAGATCAGAATTATAAAGGTCGTGATACCGACGGCAATTCCGATTGAATCTGATGAGAATACTCTCGCCGTAATTGTTGTCATAAGTGAAGAGGCGAAAATATTAACAACGTTATTTCCTACAAGGATAGTTGTTAAGAATTCATTTGGTCTTTCAATCATGAAGTTTAAGGCATTCCCTCTGCTTCCTCCCTCTTCAATAATTTGCTTGGCCCTATCTAGGTTAATAGACATGAGCACGGCTTCTGATCCAGAAAAAACTCCAGAGAGAAGAAAGCACGTCATAAGAAGTACGATTTCATAAGTCTCTACTTGCACGAGTAACGTCCTGACAGAGAATTGAATAAAGTAGTGGGGATTGATTCAGTAAGGTTGGCTAATCTATTATAGCCGGTGAATGACGGAGGTTCTATTTCCTAGGTCCTTGTTAAGTTTTATAATGAGCCATTTCTTTTATACTTAAATAAATTAAATGTCTTGATTTATAATACATTGCATTGATTTCTTTGTCTATTCCTATGCAATTTCAACGTATTAATTACTATATTTATACCACAAATTAGTGGTGTTCTAACTGCTTTCCATCAAAGTCATGGTCAGAGTAGACGATACGATCATTCATTTCGTGATTAAAGCCATGTATCTCTTTAATATTACTAACATTTCTAAAGATTGTATTGCACTTATAGCAAATTGCTATTTGATTCAGCTTCCTAAAGAGAATTAAATCCATCACATAGAGAACTATAAACGAGATCCCATAAGTCCAAATTGATAAGACCGCAGCGATCACAAAAAGGGCCACACCTATCTTTCTATTAAAATCTTTTTGAGAGTAGAAATCTTTTCTCTCGCAACATGGACATTGTTTTAAAATTCCTTCTTCATGCTCCTTAGAAAAGTGAGTTGCTACTTCTTTTTCGCAAACGTCACACTTCGCAATTCTAGCATCAGTACTTGGAACAACATGGATTCCAGAGCCACATTCAGAACAAGTAAGGGTAACTTCCATCATATTAGTAATCCGTATTTAAAGAATAAGTACGCTGAAACAAGCTCACCTACAAAGACAAAAATTGTCATGGCATACAGGACTCCTGTAGCACTTTGAGTTGAGCGAATCTTCACTAATTTCCAAGTGAAAATACTCATCGCAAAAATGACAACATAGCCCCAGCCAACTCGCATAGTCAACATTAACCAGTTAAATGCGTAGCCACCGCCAAGCTGAGTAAACTCTTTAAAGAATCCCCAGTTTAAATACGTTTCATAACCAGACCAAATAACTTTAATTGCTAGAATTGCCCATAGAATCAGAATACTAACTTTCAAAGGCTTCTCACTAAGTCGCGGCACAACGAGGTAGTAGTGCCCTAGAATCATAGCGTAAGTAATAATTCCAAGAAGAATTGCCGAGCTTACCCCAAATCGAAACTGTGAGCTCCAACCATTTTGAAAATCCATGAGTAAATAAAGTAAAGCGAGATTGTGAACAGCAAATAAAATCCACATGAAAATACTCTTCTCGTCTTTATGAAGCTGTCTAATTAAAAAGAGGGCCACTATGGAGATATAGTAAACTCGAGTTAGAGGATCGGTGAATGTTCCGTAGGAGAGATGGATCAGAAGAGCTGTTACCGCAGATCCAAGGCAAACGCTACTTATAAGTTTTTGAAAGCCAGCCCCAGTCATTTTAGAGCTAGCAATCCATGTGAACATTCCCACGCCTAGTGCCAGAGTCATAAAGAAAAACTCTGCTACATTTACTATTTCTGCTCCCATATATTCTCCAACATATCTGCATCTTTGTGCTTTCTTATATAATTTAATAGGTCGTCTATTATTTCATAATTCACTTCAGGAAGTCTTCCTTTATAAGGCGAAGACTTTTCACTAAAAGAGAATTCAAACCATTCGCCATTTGAAGGGCTTAGTCCTTCTCCACTTGCAAAGTGAGTAAAAAGACAAACACTTCGATCTCTATAATCAAAACTCTTAATTTTAAAGAGAATTACATTTGTAAGTTCAGTGCTGGATTCTTCCAGGAACTCACGAATAGCCGCTTGCTTAGGAATTTCTCCGTCTTCAATCTTTCCACCAGGAAATTCAAGTAGCCCATTAAGTGGCCCATCTTCATGCCTCTCCTGCATCCAAAAACTACAAGAATTTTCATTGATATTTCTTATGAGAATAACTATTGCTACGGGAGTGACCATGACCAACCTTAAATTTCCTATAATACTTTCTAGCAAAAATAAAAAGTGTCTACAAGTCTTGAGATTTTGACACCCGTGGTCTATAAAGCCTTTTATGCGAAAGTTACCATTTAAAGAAAGATCACTTTTATTTGCGCCGATGGAGGGAGTCACTGATGAACCTTACCGTATTGCTATTGAAAGGGCCTTTCCTGAGTGGGATTACCTTTGTACCGACTTTCTCCGCGTCCCAACAGTAGGAGCATTCTCTTCACAGAAGCTCATCAACCACTATGGACAAAAGGTACTACGTACCCCAGAGCTTAGAAAGAAAACTGGATTTCAAATTCTTACCAGCTACCGAGCTCAAACAGAAGAGATGGTTAAACAGATTAACGAGATTAAAGAAATTGAACATCTCGACTTAAACCTTGGATGTCCATCGAAGAAAGTAAATGCCCACAAAGGCGGAGCATACCTTCTAAGTGAGATGAATGAGCTCAGAGAAATCATTCAAATTATAAGAAAGAATTTCGACAGAACATTCACAGTAAAGATAAGAATTGGCTACAAAGATACTGATCGATTTATTGATTCGTTAAAACTCTTTGAAGACGAAGGGGTTGAGGCAATCACAATTCACGGAAGAACAAGAGATCAGCTCTATCGAGGTTTTGCCAATTGGGACTTTATAAAAGAAGCCGTTAAAACTGTTTCTATTCCTGTCATTGGAAACGGGGATGTGTGGACTGTTCACGATATTGATAGAATGTTTGATTACTGTGAGTGCGACTCCATTATGCTTGGTCGAGGAGCCTTGAAAACACCATGGTTGGCCTCACTCTATTACCAATACCAAGATAGACTTGACGATCTAGACGACTTCACTCTCCTTCAAGAAAGAAGAACCTACGTTCAAAATTATTTTGATGAATTAGAGAGAGAATATAAGAAAGAAGAAAATATTAACGTTCGAATCTTGAATAGGTTCAAATCTTTTTCTAGATATATTTTTGACGACTTTGAAAATGCTGAACAGCTTAGATCAAGTTTCTTAAGAGCAAACTCTCTCGATCACTTTAAAGACCTTCTCTACGATATTTAATCAGTCTAATTATTCGTTCACGGTGAAAGATTAATTCAAAATAAATTGATCCTAAAAGTGATGCAATAAAAACGCCCTCTAAACTAATTAAGAAGCAAAGGCCTGAAAAAATCATCGGAGGAACTGACCGAAGAAGAATTTTTAAATAGAACTTCTGACTTATTGAACTTAGAAAGTTATCCACGCCAAAAATAAAACGAAGTAGCGAAAACTTATATTTCTTAAGTTCAAGTCTTTCTCTAAGACTTGGAGCATGTATCGTAAAGCTCCAACAAAACCCTAGAACAATATAATTGAACGTTTGAAAATTAATACTGGTAAACCATAAGCATAGGCTTAGAGTAAAAAGAGCTACTAAGTAAGTTACTAAATATTTATTATTCTCATTTAAAGTCATTGAAATCATTATAGCAGAGAAATTATTGCTATCTCTCCTTTTTTTACGACCTAAATTATAATGAACTTATTCAATCATGGAGGATTAATGAAGCAACTTATTGCAATCTGCGCACTAGCAGTCTCTTTTAATACATATTCAACTTGTACGGATGACTTTAATCAAGGAATCGCACAATATGAATTTGCAATGAATTACTTCGAAAGCGGTAGTGCGAACTATCAAATAGCTGTTGATGAGTCGAGAGGACAAGGAAGAAGAAGTGTTGTGTGCAACGCTCTTGTAAAGTCTAATACTGGTTTTGATGTGGCTACAAATTCATTTTCTAAGTGTATTGAATCGTTTACAAGTGCAGCAAGTAGTTGCTCTGGTCAATCGAGAGATATTGCTCTTGAAAATAAAGACGTTTGCGTAGGAAATCATGATATTGCGAAAGGTAACTACGAACAAATTCTTTCCACACTAAAGGCCACATGCTTTAAGAGTGAAGAAAGTGGTGACCTCAATTTATCTGGAAGTATTCAAGAACTATAAGTGATTTTTAGCATCGAGGTTATCCTCGATGCTAAAATATTTAAATACAATCTTTTCTTTTTAATTTAACAGAGAAATCATAGAACATTCCTCTTCTAATTGAAGAGAGATAGAATTTTCCATCTACATACTCTCCATCAGTCCTAAAGCTCGCATCAACTAAGAAATCAATTTTAATTCTTTGGTAATTTGAACTGTAGTACATAATATCTTCATCCATTTTAAAAGTAGTCTCATTCCCAGAGGTACTCCAATTACCTTTATCAACAGGAATAACTACATTTGAAAAACCGTAGTAAGGTTCATCATAACCATTGAAAACACTTACAACTAATGTGTTTAATTCCTTAAATGTATCTAAATCCCTATAGTACTGGTTTGCTGTCATAAACAGCTCACTCTCTGAATTTTCAAGAGATGGCCCGGCCACAACATCATTTCCATTAATACTAATTGTTTCATAGCATCCAACAAGTTCTGTATAACCAAATGCATTTAGGCTCAATAAAAGTACTGATAGTCTTAGAATTAATTTCATAATTTCTCCTTTTCTTTCTATAGCTTAAACATTTTTCTTTGTTTTAAAAAGAAGAAATAAAAAAGCCCTCAATTGAGGGCTTCCTTTAATTATTTTCTGAATTTTATTCGCGATCTACTTAGCAACACCGATTGCTTTAGTTTCTCTAACCACTGTAATCTTAATAGTTCCAGGGTAAGACATTTCTTCTTCAATCTTCTTAGCAATATCTCTTGAAAGCATTACTGTTTGCTCATCATTTACAGAGTTATTTTCTACGATAACTCTTACTTCTCTACCACCAGAGATTGCGTAAGACTTAGAAACACCTTCAAAGCTATTAACAATTTCTTCAATATCAGTAAGACGTGAAACGTATGATTCCATCATTGCTTTTCTAGCACCTGGACGAGCACCAGAAAGGGCGTCTCCAGCAGCAACAATATGAGCAAGTACTGATTCAGGTTTTTCATCATCATGGTGAGCTCTGATCGCGTGAACGATATCTGGAGACTCTCCATACTTCTTAGCAAAGTCAGCACCAGTAACAGCGTGGGAACCTTCTGCTGAAGCATCAAGAACTTTACCAATATCATGTAATAGACCTGCACGTCTTGCTTGCTTAACGTTTAGTCCCATCTCAGCGGCCATGGCCCCGCAAATAAATGCAGCTTCAATAGCATGTTGGTATTGGTTTTGAGTATAAGATGTTCTCCAATTTAGAGCACCTACTAATTTTAAAATCTCAGGGTGAATCCCGTGAACTCCAATTTCCATTTGAGCTTTTTCACCGAGAGAGAGAAGTTGTTTTTCCATTTCAGTCTTAGACTTATCATGGAATTCTTCAATCTTAGCAGGGTGGATTCTACCATCAGCGATTAGTTTTATAATCGTCTGTCTTGCGATCTCTCTTCTAACGACATTGAAAGATGAAATAACGACAACCTCTGGAGTATCGTCAATAATTAAATCAACTCCACAGATTTGTTCGAACGCACGAATATTTCGACCTTCTCTACCGATAAGACGACCTTTCACATCATCTGATGGAAGCTCAACTGTAGAGATTGTTTTCTCTGCTACATGCTCTCCAGCAAATCTCTGAATTGCAATTCCTACAATTCTCTTCGCTCTCTCTTCTGCTTGGTCTTTAGCTTCTTCTTCTAGACGAACAAGCCTTTTAGAAAAATCTACTTTCGCATCTTCTTCCATTAAAGAGATCAACTCTTCTTTAGCTTGCTCCTCTGTAAGTTTTGCAACTTCAGTTAGCTTTACAACAATTTCTTCTTGCTTAGCTTTAAAGCGACCTTTTTCTTCGTCGGCAGCTCTTCTCGCTTTTTCGACTTCAGCCTCTTTATCGGCCATACGAGCTTTTTCTTTCTCAGCTTCTTCTAACTTTGTTTCAAGCTTAGCTTCTTTCTGAGTAATTTCTCGTTCTTGATCTTTAATTTCTTTAGTTCTTTGACTAATTTCTTTATCAAGATTTTGTTTTTCTTCTCTCGCAATTTCCTTAGCTTCTTTTCTAGCTTTATAAGCTAGATCTTTTGCTTTTTCTTTTGCTTCTTCGATGATCTCATCACCTTTTGATTTTCTTTCATTCAATTCCTTCGTTGCTTGCGCATTTCTAACGACAAATCCAGCTGCCGCACCAACGATTAGAAAAAGAACGGATGCAAGAATAACTTCCATACCCATCTCTTTACTCCTTTATTATTTCAAATCTCAATAACTTCCCTATCTGTGACAACCCAACTTAGATAACAATCGTGCTCTTCCATTGGGATCTCAGGTACTAGCTGCTCATCAAGACTTAAACCTATGGTTATACCTTTATAATTTTGTAAATACTTATCATAGTAACCGCGTCCTCTTCCAAGCCTCTCTCCCTTTCTTCCAAAGGCGAGTCCCGGAACAAGCAAGACATCTGGTGTGACAACCTTACTCTTTAAACTCGGTTCTAATATCTTTACTTTGAAACTCGTATTTTCAACTAAGTCCTCAAAGTTCGACTCTCTAAAAATCATTTCCGCCTGTTCATTAACACTTGGAAAAGCAAGAGTGCCTACTCTCTCTGCTATACTCTCAACGATATTAATTTCGTCATTTAGAGGTGCAAATAATCCTAAAACAATTTCATTGGAAAGGAGGCCTTTGGCCTTAAGAAGTTCTATTAGATTTTTAAAACAAAGTTGTGACTTTTCATTTCTCTTCTCATTGTCTAATTTCAACAACTTTTCTCGAAGATCTTTTCTAAGCTTTTCTTTATTCAAAATAAATTTCCACTCTTTCTAAAGAGAAGAATTAAATAGTAGAAGGAGACACTTCTTCAATAAATTGAAGGGCATCACAAGCCGTCATATGCAATTTTGATATATTATTTTCAAAATCTCTTTCAATAGAGATTTTTTCATTGGCTATTCTAAGAGCCGCAAGTGTTGCTACTTGACCTATATCTAATTGAGGAGACTTTTGTCTTATTTCCTCAGTTATTTTCTGCACATAACTCACAACTTCCCTGGCCGAAACACTCGCGTCTGCCTCATCAGCTGTGAACCTGATATTATATCCTAGTACGTTAAATTCTCTTTCTTCTCTTATACTTTCCATCTCTTAAATAGTACCCTCAAAGCTCTATTAGAGTCAATCAACTTAACCTTCTAATCGATGTCTAGAAGGGCATCTAAGTATTCATTTAAACTGAAAACATTCAGGTCTTCAACCTGCTCACCAACACCAATGTACGTAATTGGTACTTTTAACTTATCAACAATACCAATGGCTGCACCCGCTTTAGATGACCCATCGCATTTTGTAAAAATTAAACCTGATAATCCAAGAGTATTATTAAACTCTTCCGCTTGCCTTATAGCATTTTGTCCCGTTATGGCATCAATAACCAATAAGGTTTGATGAGGCGCTGACTCATCTAGCTTCTTAAGAACATCGCGACTCTTTTTCAGCTCTTCCATTAGATTTCCTTTAGTATGTAATCTTCCGGCCGTATCCAAAATACAGTAATCAGCCTTTGAGTTTAGGGCCGCTTGAAGTGCGTCATAACCCACTCCACTAGGATTCGCCCCCTCTTTTGCACGGATCATCTCTGCCCCTGCTCTTTTACACCAAACTTCCAACTGATCTACCGCTGCTGCCCTAAAAGTATCACAGGCCCCAACAACAACCTTTGCCCCCTGCCCCGTTAATTTTGTCGCAAGCTTTCCAATTGTCGTTGTCTTTCCTGCTCCATTTACGCCAACAATCATAATAACTTTCGTTTTCCCTTTATTGGATTCATCGAAATTATAGAGATCTGTATCCACATCTTTTTGAACAGTACTCATTTTTGAGTCTAGGAAATTTTTTAAGAAAGCTTTAAACTCTCTTTCTCCAAATCCCTCTTTCTTAGCCTCTTCCTCAAGACTTTCAATAAGCTCAGCAGCAATGGTTGGCCCAATATCTGCTCCATAGAGAAGCTCTTCAACTTCTTCCAAAGTGTCGTCATCTAAACCTTTTCCTGTAAAGATAACCCCTATTTTTGACCAAACTTCATTACTTGATTTTGAAAGTCCCTTTCTCAATCTTTCTTTCCAACTCGGACCAGTTGGAGCCACAGGCTCTTCTTCACGAAGAGGCGCTTCTTTGAAAGTTTCTACAACCTCTTTTACCACTTCCTTAGCTTCTACTTTTTCTTCTTCAAGTTTTTCAGAAGGCTTTCTAAATAGAAGAATACTACCCACAAGTACGAGGGCGAGAATTATTCCACCAGCTATATAGACATGGTTAGCATCTGCCACCAAAGTTTGACCCGAACGGTCATAGAGATTTTGTAGTAAGTTTACTAAATCAATCATTAAAAATCCTCTTGTGTATTTTGTGGTGTCATTGATATGTCATAGGCTCAAGAAAATCAACACATGGCGCGGTGAGAAAATGAAAGAAGAGACAAATCGTCTAGAAAAACTAAGAATGCTGTTTAAGCTGCAACAATATATTCGCGAGTTTTTCACTTCGCAGGAATTTATTGATGTACAAACACCACCCATTGTTCAAAACCCGGGAATGGAGACTCACATTCATCCCTTTCAAATTAAGAGCCCACATACAAAGAAAGATTTGAATCTCTATCTTCATACTTCTCCTGAGTTTCACATGAAGGAACTTCTCTCGCTTGGTTTTGAGAAAACTTTCAATTTATCTTACTGCTTTAGAGATGAGCCAAACGCCCCTCACCATCGCCCACAATTTCTTATGCTCGAGTGGTATAGAAGAGATGAATTCTACACAAAAATTATGACAGATATTGAAAGCCTCTTTAATTACTGCATTAAAAGATTTAAAACAGAAGGATTTAAGGTTCGAGAAGAGCTGCAATCCTACATACCTTTAAAGAAAACTATTCAAGAGGTTTTCCAAGAAATTTTAAATATAGATATCCTAAATTATTTAGAAAAAGATTCTCTAGCGAGATTAATTCGAGAAAACTTCAAACAAGTTCCACTTCCATCAGAAAAAGAACACGATAAGCTTTCATGGGACGATTATTACTTCTTATTATTTTTAAATGAAGTTGAGCCTAAGTTAAAAAAATATCCTTTCATACTTCTTTATAATTTCCCAAAGCAATTAAGTGCTCTTTCAACTATAAACAAAGATGACTCCAGAGTTTGCGATCGCTTTGAAGTCTACTCCTTTGGAGTTGAGCTTTGTAATTGCTTTAACGAACTCACAGACCTTTCCCAACTTAAAAATAGATTTTCAGAGCAGGCCTTACTAAAGAAAAATCTCTATGACTACCAACTTCCAGAACCTAGAGATTTCTACAACACCATGGAGACCCTACCCAATTCAAGCGGGATCGCCCTCGGCGTTGAAAGACTATTAATGAGCATTACAAATATTGAAAACCCATTCTTCTACTGATTGGTCGCATTGAATAACTTGTGCAATTTAATAATCACTTCTGACTTCACATGCTGAATTGGTACAAATTGCGCCCATTTCCTATGACGTTCTCTCGATGTGCTTTTTCTAATTTTGTTTGTAAAAAAAGCAGGGTATTTCTTTGCAGTATCTGCCGAAAAGACCGCGTACCAATCGTAAAACAAATTCACATCTTTAAAAAGAAGCTCATCTAATATTTCCAAAGTTTGCTCAACGAGAACTCTCTTTAGGGTAAAGAAGTTTGTTTTCTCTAGCGAGTCCTTTGAAATCTCCTTACTAATAAAGGTGGCTACATAGTACTTTGCAAAAGCAATTCCAGAGTCAGTCATTGGAGTGTCGTAATTTTCCATGGCAGCGTATGTATTATCAAGAACCAGAGCTCTATAAACTCCCTCTCTACTTCCACCTTGTGTTATAACATTCATCCATTTAGCGACATCATTATCATTTGGTTTTACTCTTCTCGCAGCTTCATAAACTTCAAAGAGAAATGATAAGTTTGCTTTATTCATTTGTTCTTTAGTAATATTCGTTTTTACCTTATCTACATACTCAGCTCTTGTAGACTTAGCGTCTTTATTTACCTTTGGGATTTCTGGAAGTTTAATGCTTTCTTCTTTTGATCCAAATAGCTTTACAGCAATTTCATCACCCAAGAATTGTTCCACATAAGGTCTTAACTTATCTGAAATCCCCTCTGCTTGAACGTTAGAAATACTTAAAGTAATCATTGCTGCCATTAAAATTTTCTTCATTTCATTAACCTTTCTTTTTAATAATATTTTTTGCGACTTCCCAGTCGCTTTCTAATTTTTTTGCTTTCTCCAAAATAAGAGGAAGAATTTTTTCGACAATTTCAGGATTCGTCTTCCAATTATCGTTTATTAAGGATAAAGATTGCGAAATAGCGGAAAGACCTGAATTTATATCGTGAATGACTTTACTCTGATCTTCCATCTTTATTTATCCTCTGTGAAATTCGATAAAATGCACTATTTGAAATTTTCAAAACACTTAGTGTTTTTCTAACTTTATCTTCATTACTCTTCAATGTAGATATGACAGCGTCTTCCTCAACTTTATCTAAAAAAGACTTCAACCCATTCATTTGAATAAATTCTAATTGCATTTTGCTTAGAATACTTCCCTCTATGATTGGAGTAAATTCGACTTCAGCAATATTTTCAATGTGACGACTCACCCCTAGAATATGTGCAGGAAGGTCTTTAGCTTCTATCACCCCATGAGACTTTGCCTGTAACATCTCTACAACCTTTCGAAGCTCTCGAATATTTCCGGGCCATGAGTATTGAATTAAAATATTCTTAGCTTCTGAATTTAGAACAACTCTCCTCTTTCCAAGCCCCAAGAAAAACTTTAGTAGAAGAGGAATATCTCCCTTTCTCCTCTCAAGTGGGGGAAGATCAATATTAAATCCTTCAATTCGATAGTATAAGTCTTCTCGAAAACTTCCTTCCTTTACCATCTCTGCTAAATTTTCGCAGGTAGCACTTACCAATTTAAAATTAGATTTTACTAATTTCTCACTTCCTAATGGGTAGAAAGATTTTTCATCTATCGCTCTTAATATTTTCTTCTGTAGAAGCATTGGCATCGTTGCAATTTCATCCAAGAAAAGTGTTCCTCCATCTGCGAGTTCAAACTTTCCTTTCTTACTTGTCTCTGCTCCAGAGAAAGCTCCTTTGGAATAGCCAAACAATTCTGCTTCTAATAGATTCTCTGGAATTTCTGAACAATTTAAATGAATAAACTTATCTTTATTTTCAAAAATCAGTTCATGAATGAGCTTGGCAATAAGAGTTTTCCCTGTACCGGTTGGACCTTTTAAAAAAACAGGTTTATTGCTTGCGACAACTTCATTTATCACTCTTAAATTTTCTATGAGAGAGTCATCCTGAGTCACATATCTAGTTCCAAAGAAGTTTCGAAGTGTAGACTCTTTAGAGAGTACTTTGAATTTCCTCAAAACTAGGGCAAGGGCCTCTTTATCAAAAGGTTTCGACAGATAATCTTCACACCCTCTTTTATAAGCCTCCGCTATATTTGAATCCTCTTCCCTTCCAGAGAGAACAACTGGGTAAGTTCCTTTCTTTTTAACAATTGGAATTAAATCAAGACCTGCCAAATCTCTTTCTAAATCCAAATCAATCCAAGCAAGATCAAACTTTTCATTTTCAAGTAATTCTTTTGCTTCATTTGAATTTTTTGCTTCCCTTACAAGTCCATGCTCTTTTAGTAAAGTCACTAGATTCAATCTGGATAATGCATCATCTTCTATAACAAGAAAATTCAATACCTTCTTACTCACTTCTAAGACCCCAATAATTAAACGTTTTATCTCTTATTTAATTGTATTTCTCTCCTGAGTTTTAAACAAATTTATATTTTAGGGAATACTTTTAACCCCTTGAAAGTTTAGAGAAGATTTAAAATATACTTTTTTTCTAAAAAAAATGAATAGTAGAGAATTTCAGTGCCCTAAATAACAGGCAATTTCGATCTGGTAATAGATCGGAACTAGGCAAGAATTTCCACTCAAGGCCTTGATATTAAAGTATGTTCTTAAGTTTCTAAATATCCGCTCAGAAAGTGTCGATAATAAGACTATGAAAACTTTATGGAAGATATCGACATTTTTAGTACTTTTATTCACCCTGACAGCGTGTATGCCGGATAGCCTCACGAAGTTTAAAGAGTCACCTACCAAAAAAGGAGATGACACAACTTCAAGTAGTGGTGGTTCTGGAGAAACAGACCCTTCTGCTCCCGTAGATGAGATTGTCACAGTATTATCCAATCTTCAAATTCCACAATTTGCAGACGCTATAAATGGTGACTTAATCTTGATTCAACTTGAGACAATTGGAACTTTAAAAGCAGGCGACACCATCTACTCTTCAGCAACAATGTTCAAAACTTCAGACAGAGGTGCAGCCAGAGTCTTACAGGTTGCCCCTGATAATAATAGTACTTCAGGAAAAGTTCTCGCTAGGATCACTCTTGGAGCAATTAGTGAAACAAATATTTTTAGAGATGGATACTTTATTGATAACTGCTCCCTAGGTTATGCGAACTGCTCCGTTGGTTCTTCTACAGCATCACGAATTTTATCGACATCGCTGTATTTTGACCCTTCGGGAGCACCTTCTTTTTCAAGAACAATAACAGTCGATGCGACTAACCCTCTTCCACTAGAATACGGTGTTCAACCAAACCTACCTCTTGGTGTTTCCTTAAATACTGAGACAGGAGAGATAACTGCACCAGTTGTGCCTTTTACAATCGCGAACACTTTTGATTTTTCAGAATATACCTTCTTCTCAAAAGTTACCAACGAGTTTGATGGAGAATTTGATGATCCAGAAGAAGTTACTGATGCAATCTTTAAGATTAGCTCACGAGTCGGAACACAAACAACGGCCATCTCAAATTACAATTTTGATTATAAATTATTAGATAGTGATCGCATTCTTTTAAAGGTTGCTAATACAACAGGTATCTACGCCAATGATGTTCTCTACTCTTGTATTTCAACAAATTTTACAAGCTGTAATACCAATACTGAGTACACTGGAATTGGGACAGTTTACTATGTCGATACTGCGAATAAAACTCTCTACATCAACGTTGATGATGTAAATGGTGCCGCGAACCCTAGTCAGTTTCTAGACGGATACTACCTTCATAAATCAAATGGATCACTCTTTACTGTTCAGACTGGTATTCCTTCTAGACTTTATAACTCTAGTACTACAGGAATATCCTTTTCACCAGAATGGGAAGTTGACCCTGTAGGAGATGGTATAACACCTCTCTTTAATATTGACTCAGTCATTCCTGGACTTACAATTGACGCAAACTCGGGTGTTATTTCATTAACTGCACCCATTCAATTAAGTACAGAAAATCAATACACTGTAACTGCAATTGATTCTTCAACTGGTGAATCAATTGCATCATATGTGTTTAAACTTGGGGTATTTGACCCTCCTAGTGGTATCACTTATTCAGGATCTTCATTTAGTTTAGGAATTGGAAAGGATAGTGTTAATCTAAATCCAGTACTCTCTCCTGTAAACTTTGCTGATACATCAAGTGTCTACTATAGTGTCACAGGTGCCCTTGTTGCTGGAGTTTCATTTTCTGAAAGTGATGGGATTTTTACAGGATCACCAACTGCTTATGACCCAGGAACAACTGTAACGATTGAAGGATACTATCCAAGAGCAGGGTCTACCCCTTTTGCTTCAACAACGATAAACTTTAAAGCAGGAACTCCGATCGATGAATTTTATTATCCACAGCTCGCAGGTGAATACCTTCAACTCACAGTTGGAGACGCTAGAGTCTTTACCTTAGGAGATAATGTTTCATCTTCAAATGGAGCAACAGGTGTTATTTCTTATATCGATGCTGGAACAAATCAAGTTGTTATTCAAGTCTCATCTACACTAACGGGAGCGCAAGTCTTTAAGAGAAATGACTTCTTAGACAATGCCATCACTTACTCATTCTTAAAAACTCAAGTTGCTGATGTCGTGCATATTTTCAATTCTGCAACTGGAGTACCTTCAAGACTACCTACTCTATATAATGACTTGAGTCCTACAACTCTTTCATTGGGAGAAGTAATATCTTACGACATCTCACCAACACTTCCTTCTGATTTTACGATGTTTAATAGCACAACAGGAGAAATTGATGGAGATGCATCTCTACCTCTCTCCCTCACAACTCCCAAGACATTTGTAATTCAATTAACAAATTCAATTGGTGAAATTGTTGCTAAAGAGTATAAATTCCTCGTAAAAAGTGCTCCTATTCAAGCGACAATTGGTCGCTACCAATTCATTAGAATTTCACAAAACTTTAATAACTTCTATATTGGTTCCCGTTTTCAAACATCTGGTGGGACAAAAGGACGTGTTGTACACAAAATTGGAAATTCTACATCTGGAGGTTTACTCGTAGATGCCCAAGGAACTATTGAAGCGGGAGAAGATATTGATAACGTTATCCCATACTATGCTGCAGAAGCTAGAGTTCAAAAGTACTTATTAATTACTTTAAAAAATGCTACGACATTAGCTGCCTCCAATATTATTACAACGACGGATGGTGATACAGCACAGATTCAAAGTGTTGTGACTGGTGAAAATAAAGTCTACGCCTTAGTTTCAAGTGGAGACTTCTCTGCTGGTGAAATAATAAATGCAGGAACAGCTACTGAGACTATAGTAATGGATGTCGTTAGCAAGCACTACGCATCTCATATTTTAAGACTTACAGATGCATCTCCTCTTGAGATAGGGGGCTATATATCCTCCAACCTTGGACTAGGTAGTGCCGACGTTATCTTTAAAGAGGACACGAATGACTATGCCTATATTCAACAATTAAGTGGAGAATTTAGACAAGCTGAGAACTTTGACAACACTGTCACTTACGCAGGACCAGAATCAACTATTTCTCGAATTATTGGACCAATTGTAAAAATAACTTCTTCAGGAAATGCAGGAGGAGCGGAAGTTACCTCCAGTACTAATTCATTCATTGAAGGTTCTACAATTACAGCCTACCAAGCAGGTCATAAATCTTCGGGTATTGTTCTAAATACATCTGGAAATGATTTCATAGTAGACGTTAAAGATATTAAGGGGACAAACTCTTTCGAGATAGGAAACTCTCTAGATGATGCGACTCCATTTAATATCGCACTTGACTCTGCAAACACCGTTACAGCAATTGCCACTGGAAATGTTATCCCTCTCTACGTTGGAGAAGAAACTTATATTGAAGGTAAGATAAAAGGAGTTTTCAGTAACGTTAAACTTACTCCAGAAACTCTCCCACAGGGACTTTCTTTTGATGGCACTACAGGAGTAATTTCCGGTACACCTAACGAGCCGCAAGAAAAAACAACTTATACTATTACCTACTCATCACCTGGTGATGCTGATGCAGTTTTTACTTTTGAACTCGTTACCTATAATCAATTTGAATTAATTCAAGAAACCGAACAGGCTTCTTCATATATTCTTCATAAAGAAGGACAGGGCTATGGAACAACCTCTTGTAAGATTTTAAGTTCACAGGTGTCTCCAACTAACACTTCAAAATACCAGATGAATGATATTGTCTGCAGACTAGAAGGACAGGAGCTTGATCTCTACAATAGAGGTGCCGCACTTAAAGTAAAGTCTGGGGCCGGAATGTGTGAATATGTTAGATATATTCCAGAGGCTCACAAAAGCTATCCCACAGGAAGAACAAGATCTTACTTTGTTCAATACAATGAATTTACTGATGCCTGTATGCCTTTTGGTGGAAACCCAGCGCTTCCTCAAATAGATATTGTAAATCCAATAACAGGTGGAGCCTTAACAATCATGGATACTGCAGTAGATCACACAAATGGACCTCTCTCCGTTCAATCTGGAGGAGTTATAAATTTTGGTGAAAAAGCATGTGTTGCAGGTGATTGTTTACAACAATATGGTAAAGCAGGGGCAACAAACGCGTGTCAATTCAACCATACAACTCCGAAAGGAGACCTTAAGTGTGATGAAGGTAGTAAGTTCACTTCTACAGTGTCATGTGAAGAAAAAACCGATGGATACTGCGCCTGTGTAGCAACAGACTGGGTAGAAGAAGAGTGTGGAGGAAATAAGAATGCTTGTATCAGTGGTGGAATCAGAAGTACTGGATTAACAATAGGTCTAGAAAATTCAGAAATAGTAAATTCATTTGCTGGAGTTGTTCAAGAGTTTACAGTAAAATCACCACAGTCATACGGACTTGGAAACAATACTGTCATCGCAAATACGACAAGAGCATCTCAATGTAGAGACGTTTCTCAGAACTATGCTTTTGACAGCTACGATGATACCGGAATTCTCTCTACCTTTATAGGGAATTACTCAAACTACAATACGACTGACTTTACTGCAAGTGACTTTGAAGCGAACGTTAGCCCGAATGGTGGGAACGAAGCAAACGCTAATAAGTTTTACGAATACCACTGTCTAGACGCTGCATTTAACGTAAAAGCTAGAATTAGACTACAAATAAGAGACTGGGATAAATCCTTTAATCCAGAAACACCAAATATTGAAGTGTTTGACAACGGCGGAGCCATATCGAATATTGATGATTCTACAACAACGTGTTTTGGACTTAATTGTGACCAGAAGTGGGATTGGGATACATTGATTGATGCTTTAGCGGCAGCTTCAAAACCAAACTACACAGTTGCAGCAGGATCATGCTCTAGAGGTGCATATGCTGCTCCAGCTGGTACAGTTAGAACAACTGAATCTAGTACAACAATCCACACATCACTACCTCTAAACTCTCAGCTTATGCCAGGTATGATTGTAAAAGTTGGGACAGACCTAACTTCTGGAGGGGAGTTTAGATACTTTACAGTAGAATCTGTCAGTAGCGATAGATTTACGGTAACAACTCCTGCCGACATGACCCTCAGTGGGCTAGATTGGGAAATCGCAAGAGACTTCCCATTTCCTATGGACCATACTAATTAAGAGTAACGACTCTACCAACTAAATCATAATCTAAAACTTCGGTGATCTCGACTTTTACGAGATCTCCGGCTTTTAGGCCTTCTAGATCACTATCATTTATAATAACTTTTCCATCAATATCTGGAGCTTGTCCAACATGACGCCCTTGAATTAAAAGTTCTGTTTCTTCGTGAGCCCCTTCAATAAGAACGTCTATAACTTTTCCTTTATAACTAGCATTGAGCTCTCTAACTATTTCTCTTTGAACTTCAAAGAGCTGATCAAAACGATCATCAATTGTTTCTTGGTCTACTTTATCTCTAAGTCTATAAGCAGGTGTCCCTTCTTCGTCTGAATATCTAAAAATTCCTAAGTGATTAAACTTAGCTTTCTTTACACCCTCTAAAAGAGTCTGAAAATCCTCTTCACTCTCTCCAGGAAAACCTACAATAATTGACGTTCTAAGAACGATACCAGGATTTCTCTCACGAAGTCTTTCGATTCTATTCATGATTTCATCACCAGTAATTTTTCTATTCATCCTCTTTAAAACGTTTGTTGAAAAATGTTGAACAGGCATATCAAGGTAGCTACAAATCTTTTTACTATTTCTCATCTGCTCAATAACTTCATCCGTTAATTCATCTGGGTAGAAGTAAAATAGACGAATCCAATCTATCCCCTCAATACTTTCTAATCCATTTAAAAGTGCGAAGAGATTATTATTCTCATCAAGATCAACACCGTAATCAGAAAGATCTTGAGAAATAAGATTCAATTCACGAACACCAGACTCTGCAAGGTTTTGGGCCTCTGTGACTAATGACTCAACAGATCTAGATCTTAATCTTCCTCTAAGCGCAGGAATAATGCAGAAGGTACAATTTCTATTACAGCCTTCTGAGATTTTAAGCCATGCCGTATAGAATGGAGAAGTATTTAATCTTGGATCAAACTCCGTGTGGATAAACTTTGGAATTTCTACGAATGATTTCTTCTCAAGCTTATTGTCTTCTAAAGCCTTAAGAAGAGGAACAATTTTATTATACTCTCCTGTTCCAATAAACATATCAACTTCAGGAAGAGATTCTTCTAACTGATCTGAATATCTCTGCGCCATACAACCAGAAACAACAAGGGCCTTACAATTTCCCTGCTCTTGATCTTTATAGTCAGCAAGATCTAAAATCGTTTCAATTGACTCTTGTTTTGCAGCCTCAACAAATGAGCACGTATTTACAACTATGACCTCAGCAGTTTCAGGTTCAGGGACAACCTGAAATCCATCTAATCCCATATAGCCAAGCATTACCTGCGAATCGACTAAGTTCTTAGAACATCCTAATGAAGTGAAAAATACAGTACGGTTTTCAAACTTTGTTGTTTGCATAGAATTCCCTTAAATTTAAAAATAACATGGCAACTTGTATTACATATTCTTCCAATAATCAAAGGGTTGTGTAATATTTCAACGAATTAGTCGATTGCTTTTTTTAGCGATGAGAAATAGACTTAAGCCATGGAAAACAAAAGCTTTTATATCCTTATTTTAGTGACCTTATTCTACTCCTCGTGTGCCACAAAGGTGATGAGTCCTCCAAATCCAAATTTTTTAAATTTGAGTGGCAGCCTTGAGCTTTCAGAATCTGATATTTTGGCCCAGAAATTCCATAAGGCTAATTTAGATTTTTCAAATAAGTTCTATCAGAAAGCCTGTCCAGAGTTTGAAGAACTATCAAATAATAAGAAATTTCCGCTTAGAAATATTGCTCTTATTCGAGCCCTTAAGTCATGTAACTGGACTGTTCCTAAGTTGATATCTGTTTGGGAGTCTCATGAAATCGAAGATTGGCTCTCTCAAGATTATTACCAAATATCTTATGAAGTCGCAAAGTCCAAGAACATTAAACTCTGGCAAGCAAAGCATAACTTCTCGCTCTATCCTTTTGAAGTACGAAAAGAAGAAAAAGAAAAATATATTCGAAATGCTCTTGAAATAGCTGAGGACGAACAAATCACAGAGCTAGTGACAAAGTATAATGAAGAACTTCAAAAAATTTCACCAAGATTTATCATTGCCCCAAGCGATGACCAGCTCTATGAAGTCGCGAGAGATTTTGAAAGAGCAAGAGAATATGACAACGCAATTAAAACCTATGAATCCATTATAAAAAATCAAAATGTAGATTTAAAAACAAAAATTAATTCATGGCACAGAATAACTAGAGTTTTTAAGAATAAGAGAAGAAAAGATCTTGCACAAAGTTCTACAAAGACACTTGTCAATTGGATAGAAAAAAACAGAGAATCAATAGGGAGCCAATATAATTTTGAACTTGTTGAAGCAAGAACGAGGTGGGCAAGAGCAACTTGGACTGAAAATAATCTTCCTCTAGCAAAGAAAATACTAACGAATACTCTAAAAAGGCACTCTCCTACGGACTCTCAAGGTGCTACTATTCACTACCTACTTGCAGGAATTGCAAAAGAAGAAAAGAAGATTAAATCTGCAATTTACTATCTCAACCAATCTATAAAACTTAGCGATAGAGAGCAGAAGGAAGATATTCTATGGCAACTCTCTTGGCTCGAATATAAGAGAAAGAATTACCAAGTATCGAGTAAGCTTCTCCTTGAACTTCACTCAGATTATAGCGACACTTCAAAGTATAGTTACTGGCTTGCAAAATCTCTTTCGAGAGAAAAGAAAACAAAAGAGTCTCTTCCTTATTTTTCGAAAACAATTGAGCTTAATCCCTATGGATACTATGGGATTCAGGCAAAGAGAGTTCTTGGGCTAAAGAGTGATTTCAACTTAGAGGTTATTAAATCAACAGAAGATAATCTATTTGAATGGTTGATTGCTCTTGGAGAATACGACTCTGCAAAGAAGTACCTAGATGGTCTTATTTATTCTAGTAAGTCTGATTCAAGTAAACTCTCTCTTTTAGAGAGAATGAATAGGGCCAGAAATTTTCAAGGAAGTCTTCGAACATTCTTTAATATGGATGAAAATCAACGTGGTGAAATTGAGAAGAAATTTATTCAATATATTTATCCAAAGCCAAGTTTAGAATCTAAATACTTAGAAAATAAGTTTGATAACAACCTAGCGTATTCTATTATCAGACAAGAGTCTGCGTTCAACAGGGAAGCAAGAAGCTTTGCGGACGCTTATGGACTAATGCAAGTAATCCCCTCAAGAGCTCAAAAACTCGCGAAGAAGCACTCTATCCCATACCAAGACACTGATGACCTCTACAATATCGATGTGAATATGGCACTCGGAGTTCACTACCTAGAAGATTTAAAAAAGATGTTTCAATACCTTCCAATGGTAATCGGCTCTTATAATGCTGGAGAAGCGGCCATGAGTAGATGGGTTAAATCCCGCTACCAAGGAGATATAGAAATTTTCATTGAAGATATTCCTTACCAGGAAACAAGAAAGTATATAAAGCTAGTTCTTAGAAATTACTTTATTTACCAAGAACTACCTATTGATAAGAAAGTATTTATCTATTAATTTTCGTGTTCTTTGGAATTTCAAAAACAAAGTGATCTTTAGAAAACTTAGGGCCTTCAATAATTTTTGAAAGCTCTAACCTCTTTACTTTCTTACTATCTAAAACCATTTCAACAGTTTTTAAATTTTTAAAAAGTGGTTTTCCATCTTTGAATACTAGCTTCGCACTAACGATTCCTAAATCCTTAGAAATATCTTTTGTGAAAGTTAAAAAGTAATTACTTTCTTTATTCTTTGTTACTTTATAAAGCTTATTAGTAAGAAGTCCCTTTCTTAGAATATCTAGAAATTTTGTCAGTTCATTCTTAGTTGCTTCTTGAATGGTCACTTGCCCTGGCTCACTTTCTATAAAAGCAGGTGTATAATACCAAGTCTTTCTTTCATTACTAACATAAGTTAAGCTCTCCGGTGATGAAGTCTCTAATCGAATACTTCCAGGGTAGCTATAATCCATCATTCCCTTAGATCTCTTCTCTTTTCCAGTTAAGGCACTTTTATACACTTGCTCAAAACTTGCCGAAAAACGATCAGGAATAAATGCCGCGGCATAAATTTGATTAATAAATAGAAGTGAAATTAAGATTGATTTAGCCATAATAGTGAAGCCTCCATAGACTTCACTATTATAACTAGATATGAAAATTAGTGCAATTGTACTGATACTGCTTTTGAAACACCTGGCTCTTGCATAGTCACACCATAGAGCGTGTCATTAAGTTCCATTGTTTTCTTATTGTGAGTAATGAGAATAAATTGAGAGTCAGAGCTCATTTCTCTAAGTAGTTCGTTAAATCTACCTACGTTAGCATCATCAAGAGGAGCATCAACCTCATCTAGAAGACAGAACGGAGAAGGTTTAACTAAGAATATTGAGAAAATTAGTGACACTGCTGTCATGGCCTTTTCACCACCTGACATCAAGTTAATATTCTGCATTTTCTTACCTGGTGGCTTAGCAATGATGTCTACCCCACACTCACTATCATTTATATCACCAGTAACTTTTAGCATGGCTTCACCACCACCAAAAATGATTGGGAATACTTTTCTAAATCTTACATCAACTTCTTCAAAGGCAATTTTAAATCTCTCTTTAGACTTATCATCAATATGATTTATTGCCGTCTCAAGATCTTCGAGCGATTGTTTTAACTCAACCTCTTGCACTCTTAGGAAATCAAACCTGAGCTTTTGACGATCGTAATCTTCAATTGCTTGCCAATTTATTTCTCCAAGACGGTTATACTCGTTCTTGTAATTCTTAAGCTTATTAGAACATTCTTTTAAATCCTGCCCATAACGTCTGTGGAACTCGTATGATTGTTTTTGAATAGGAATTAGACCATTTTCAGTTTCCATCATATACATTTGTCTTGTATCGATAAGGTCTTCAAAATCATCTTGTTCGTACTCTAAGAATCCACCGATAGCTTCTCTTAAGTCAATTTGATACTTTTCAAAGATATTTTTAACCGACTCAACTTCTTCATTTTGCCACTGAGTGATTTTAAGATCGTATTCTGTAATATCTTTTTCATTCTTACTAACTTTCTTATTTAGCTCCTTAACCTCATCTTCTCTCTCTTGCATTGCAAGTAGTAGCTGAGTTAAGTCATCTTTCATAATTCCTAGAACATCATCTCTGCCTGAAAGCTCAGAGGCCTTCTCTTGATTAGATGTCTCTAGAAGATCAATTTGATCGTTAGTTGTTTCAATTTCTTCATTATACTTTTCTATTAATTCTTTATTTGAAGCTATACGTGTTGTTTGCTTCTCCATTTGAGAATTAATATCATCGATTTGAGCTTGAATTCCAGAAACACGTTCCTTAAAAGTATTTATCTCTACTTGTTTCTCCATATAAGACTCTCTTTCAGTCTCATATGTTGATCTTAGATCGATTAATTCCTCATTCTCTTCTTCAAATCTCGCTGTTAAATCTTCAAGCGCTTCATCAAGAATAACTTTATTCTTAGAAAGTGAATCCTCACTCTCAAGCATATCTAATCTAGATTTTGAAATTTCGGTCTTTCTCTTCTTTAGGATCTCAAGACGTGTATTTCCTGACTCCATTCCAGAAAGTTTAGACTCAAGGGCTGACTTCTTTGCAGCATGATCCGCTCTTGCTTCAGAAAGTTGATTTCTTTGTAGCTCAAGCTCGTCTCTCTTTTCTTCAAGTGTAATAGAATGTTCTTCACACTTAACTTCAAGATTTCTCACTTCAACTTCAAGAACTTCTATTTCTTTTTCAAGTTCTAAGATCTGATTATTTCTTTCAACAACGCCCTGCCCTTCAGAGTTTCCAGTCATCGTTAAAATTTTTCCATTTCCAGCATTTCGAATTAAAGACTTTCCATCCACTGAGCTGATTGCCTTAAATTTAATTGAATCTGAAATAGACTTGAAAACGTCTTGATCGAAGCTTGTTGCAATAAAGTATCCATCAAAGAATGGTACTAGTTTTGCTTTATATTCTTCAGGAAGATTTAGTAACTCATAAACAGGAGTTATATTCCCACCTGTAGCAACTCTTAATCTCTCAAGAGTTTCTTCAGAAGTCATGTCTCCACTTTTATTTGGAGAAAGGAATTCTAAAGCTTTTTCATTATTATTCTTACACCAGTCAAGAACAGGACTTACTTCATCTTCAGTAGAAACAAGAGTATCCATGAAATCACTTAGAAGATTCTGAACTGCTTTTGCGTGCGTTTCCTCACACTGTATTAGACTTCCAAGTAATTGGTATTTTTCAGAATCAACAGTCTTTAAAAAATCAACGGCACCTTCTCTAACACCGTCCATCGCCGCGCTAACTTCTCTTAATGACGAAAGCTTAGACTCTTTTGTAATAAGAGACTTACTTCTCTCTTTAAGCTCAGCTTCAAGAGCTTTATTTTCTACGATTAACTTTTCAATTTCAGTTTTTAAACTTACTTCAAGGTCAGTTAATCTCTCAGCTAACTCATTTGCCGCGTGAACAGCATCTCTTTCTTCTGCTAGTTGAGTAGAAACACCTGAGTATTGCTTCTCTAGAGCTTCAATTTCTTCAGTTATATCCTGAAGATTAGCAGCATACTCTTCAAGCTTGGAAGTATTTTGAAAAGCTGTTTGAGAAAGAGTATTGAGTTCAGCTCTCTTCTCTTCCATTCCACTTTTCATCGAGTCGACTTGATCTACCTTAAGCTCCAACTGCTCTTTAAGAAGTTCTATTCTCTCTTCAACTTCTTCAAAGTTGATAGCCTCTTCATTCTTTGCCTGCAATTCAACTAGAGATTTTTCAAGAGCTTTAATCTTCTCTTCTCTTTCGATTAGCTCTTCTTCAAGCTCGGACATTTCTTTTTGTCTTGTCTCGATTAAATTTTCTTTATCTGTAAGAGTTTTACAAAGATTAGAAAATCTCTCTTCAGCAGTAGCAAGTTGAGTAGAAATTTCATTTCTTTCTTTTTGAAGAATTTCGACTTTCTCTGTTTGCTCTTCTTTCTTAAATCTCTCTTCTTCGAGTGAAATTTCAAGAGAATTCTTTCTTGTTGCCCAACCTTCGAGCTCAAGAGTTTTTTCATTTAATAAAGTCTTTCCATCTCTTAAATCCTTAAGAAGATCATAAACTTTATGAGAGTGAACAATAATATCATTTCTCTTAATTTTCTCTTTAAGAGATCTTGCACGCTCCGCTTTTTCAGCTTGTTTTTGCAGGGCCTTCAAGTTCTTTTCAATCTCAGATTGAAGGTCTTGAAGTCTATTTAAGTTTTGTTCTGTTTGTTCAATTTTCTTTAAAGACTCTTTCTTTCTGACTTTAAATTTTGTGATACCAGCAACTTCTTCAATCATCGTACGACGCTCTTCCGGCTTCGCTTGAACAAGTCTATTGATTTCCCCCTGAGCAATAATCGAATAAGATTTCGCTCCGGCCCCAGTATCCATGAAAACTTCTTGAATATCTTTAAGTCTCGCAGGGTAATTATTTATTCGGTATTCAGTCTCACCATTTCTATAAAGCTTTCTAGTCAGCTGAATTTCAGATGGGCTTGATACTTTATTTCCAATGTGGATATGTTTACCATCATCATTACCAAGAACAAGAGTCGCCTCAGCATATGCACCAGGGTTATATTTTGAAGAACCTGCAAAAATTAAATCTTTCATGGATTTACCACGAAGGTGTTTTGCAGATTGCTCACCCATTACCCAAAATAAGGCATCAACAATATTCGATTTTCCACAACCATTTGGCCCAACGATACCAGTAATACCGTCATCAAAATGTATAGTTGTGCGATCTTTAAAGGATTTAAATCCCTGTATAACAAGTCTCTTCAATTTCACAAGCGCATCCTCTGCTTGAAATAGTGTGTGTATGTCCTAGAAATCTACCATTAATAAAGGCCTTTCGTACACGATAAATTATTAAATGTAAGATCTTGTGAGGCCAGGCTCAACGTAATTTTAATAACTTAAAAACATTAACTTTATTAACTTCAACCCAATATTAGCGAGATAAAAAGGTAGTTAAGGCACTTACTAAATAAAATCTTGATTCTTCCTTTAGTAAACGCTGTAAATATTTAAAAAAACGTTCCGACAACTTAAGAAATCTTGAAAATGAGGAATTATGACAAAGATAAACTTTAAGATTAAACTTATATTATTGTGTATTTTCATGTCATCAGTAAGTCTGACTATTGGAATCGTTTCATACTTAGGTTTTCAAAAGTTTACCGACTTATCCAAAAATATTAACCACGATGTTATTCCTCGAAGCCTTCTTCTAAGTGAGATGGATGTGAATTATCAAAAAACTAGAATTGCGGTAAGAACCTTAGGTCTTGCGAACCTAAGTGATGAAGACAGGCTTGAGGCCATACAAGCTTCAATCAACGCAGTAGCTGCATATGAAAAAGCTTCCGACAATTTAAATGCCAAAATCTCAAACCCAAAAGAAGAAATTCTCTACAAAAATGTTCTTAAAGAATGGGCTGATTTTAAAAGTGTTGGAGTTCGCGCACTTGATTTAGCAAAAGTGTACGATGAACCAGCAAAGATTAAACTACTCGAAATATTTCTTAAGCATTGCCCGGAAGCGGCAAGCCAATACCAAACAGTCCTTGATGAGTACAATAAATATATTCGTCTTGAAGTAACACACTCTTCCGACTCTGCAACAAAGACTTCACACTTTTTAAACATCATTCTAATTGGAATTTCAATTACGGGAATATTCTTAGGTCTTATAACTGGATTTATTTTTGCGAGCAAAATTTCCACATCTATTAGAAAAACCCTAGAAAATCTTACACAGAGTTCAAGTTTTTTAACTCTTAGTGCGAACACTATTGCCGAGACATCTCAAAGCCTTTCAAGTTCAAGTGAGCAACAAGACACCTCACTTCAAGAATCATCCTCATCTCTTGAAGAGATTAGCTCAATGGTGAGAATGACTGCAGACAATGCGATCAAGTCTGACGACTTAGCAAAATCAAGCCTTACCAAAGCCTCTTCCGGAAAAAAAGCTGTAACAAAAATGATTCAATCCATGAGTGATATAAATATTAATATTGATACAATTGTTGAAGAGCTAGATGGAAATAATTTAGAAATGAAAAAAATCACTGATCTCATAAATAAGATCGAAGAGAAGACACAAATCATTAACGATATTGTTTTTCAAACAAAGCTTCTCTCCTTCAACGCTTCAGTAGAAGCGGCAAGAGCTGGTGAAGCTGGAAAGGGATTCGCTGTCGTTGCAGAAGAGGTTGGAAAACTTGCAGAGCTTAGTGGGAAAGCATCGATTGATATTGCAGAGATGGTTTCTTCCAGCGTCGACCAAGTAAATAGAATCGTTAACGATTCACAGAAGAGAGTTTCTCTACTAGTTACAGATGTACGAACAAGTGTAACCAACGGCTCAAGTATTGCGAATGAATGCGGTGAAATTTTAGAAAATATTGTAACAAGTGTTGAGCATGTCACGACTTCAATTTCTGAAATCTCTACGGCCTCAAGAGAGCAATCAAAAGGAATAGAGGAACTTCAAGAATCAATTCTTCAAGTTGATAGCTCGTCAAAATCTAATACAGGCATTGCAAGAGATACTTCCGAAGTTGCAAATAAACTTAAAGATCAGGTCACTCATGTTAATAGCTCCATCTCAGAAATTCAAAATGTCATTCTTGGTGACTTTGAAAGGAAGAAAGCTTCTTAATTATTACAAATAACTTTATCGAGCTTGCAAGCAAGCTCTTTATATTTCTTAGCAAGCTTAGGATTCGCCTTTTGATAAATTGAATACTTTAAACAAGACTCTGCGGATGGGTCAATTTTAACCTGGCAAGCTCTTCTGTAGAAACTCATTGATCTTGCCAAATTTTTCTTTTCAATACTTTGAGCGTAACGAATACAACCCATTGCAAGTTCAAGATCACAGGCCTTTTCAAAGGAGGCCAAATCAAGTTTCCCTTCCTTCTGTTCAACCTCTCCTAAAGCTAGGCACCCCTGGGCACTCTTGTTGTTACAAGCTGTCTCTGCCCATTTCCTAGCTTCTGTTAAATTGGCCAAGAAGAGATACTTTGAAGCAAGCTCTGTACATTTCTCGTACTTTTTTTCGGTACAGCTCTTTTCCAAAATTTTCATTCTCGCTTTTAAAAGATCAAGATACTTTTTCTGATCTGCGAGCTCTTCTTTACTTAATTCTTTCGAGTTTGTTCGAATAATTTTTGAAAAATAAATATCATACCGATCTTTTTTTTCACAGGCCTTCTTAACATTTAGAGTACAGGCCTTTTCGTAGTGATCTAAGGATTGTAAATAATCTTTCTTAGTAAAGTTAAAATCCGCAAGCTTAAAACATCCCATTCCAAAAGAGTGTTCACACGCAAGAATTAAATACTTCGGATCACTAATCAATTGATTTAATTTCTTATAAACTCTATCTAGGGCGTAGCACGATCTTCCGTCTTTTAAATTACAACCTTTTTCAAAGTAAGTAAGTGGAGCAAGCTGATCACCATCAACAGCTCTTTTATAAGCATACTCAAAACAGTCTGTAGCTTTTCCAGAATTACATCCATTTACCAATTGAGACACTTCTGCCTGAATGGAAAAAAAGGAAAAAAAGAAAACAAGAATAACGTTCATTATCAAAGTATAACACAAGAACTTATAGAAATTTTATAGGAAAATTAAGACAAAAATAGCCAGACGAAATTCTTCAACATCGTTTTTTTACACAAGAAGTCCCCCCAAAAAATGAGGGGGACTATTTTAAAGAAATTTAGTGGCGTATGAATGAATAAAATATCCAAATCCCAGTAAAGCTATTCCACTTGAATAGCAGGTCCAAAAATTTAAATTAAATTTTTGAGCCAGGAGAAATGGAATAAAGAATAATAATGAAACAGGTATCGCAACGAATACGCTCTTTGCATATTCAACTGACTGACTTGAATCTCCCCATTCTAAATGAGAAAAAGCCAGAGCTAAAAGAGTAGTTAGAGGCAAGGCGGTCAAGAACCCTGCCAAACCAGTCTTTTTACCTGAAAGCCAAGAAACAAAGCTAATTAAAATAGCCGCGAAAATCGTTTTACCTACTGCTAACCACATATTATTTTCCCGAGAAATTTGCTGCGACAAATCCACCTGATTTTTTCAAAAAGATATAAAGC
Organism: Halobacteriovorax sp. JY17; assembly: GCF_002753895.1. NCBI lineage: Bacteria > Pseudomonadati > Bdellovibrionota > Bacteriovoracia > Bacteriovoracales > Halobacteriovoraceae > Halobacteriovorax > Halobacteriovorax sp. JY17. Next base: position 357,500 of record NZ_NJER01000003.1, read on the forward strand.
TTTTTTCCTTTAACACCTTTGTCATTGTCAAATGTAACGATCCATTCATTTTTCTTCATCTCTGACTTATCAAACTTTGAATTGAGCCATGAAGTATCTATTTTCTTTGCTTTTATAAGCCTTTGGATATGCTCTCTTCCAATTTTTTCAGTCTTCTCTTTACTAATCATAGGAGCACTATGAGAGTGACCATGTCCATGAGAATGTCCTCCTCCCGGACCAGCAAAAGAAATTGAAGTTAAAGTAAGTGTTATTAAAATTGTTATAATTTTCATAAATTTTCCTTATAAGTTATCGTGTTGTTCAGTATTTTTAGTCTTATCTATCTTAAGGTGATGATGAATATGATTATCTTCACTAAATCCAAATTCCTCGGGGCTTGAGTTGTGTAAGTAGCCATGAAGCTGCATTAGCAAGAGCATAAATCCCGCAAGAATTAGACCATCGTTAGCTATCTTTGAAAATCTTTTAAAGAAGTTCGTCTTCCGAACTCCAGACAGTAAGACTAGCATAATCCCGAGGGCGACAATTTGTCCAAGCTCAACCCCTACGTTGAAAGAGACGATTCTCATCAACATTCCCATTCCTTTTTCACCAAGTGGGAGCTGTTGCAATCTTGTTGAAAGACCAAAACCATGAATTAGGCCAAAAATAAAAACCATCATTAAGAGATTCGGAGACCTCCTCATTCCAAAGTATGTTTTAAATCTATCATTATTATCAAAACCCTTATAGCAAACACTAATGGCGATTACTGCATCAACCAACCAATAGTTAGCCGTAATCCCCATAAAAGTTGCTAGAATAAGCGTAATGCTATGACCAAGAGTGAAGACACTAATGAATTTCACTATTTCTTTAAATGTAGTTAAGAAAAATATTACTCCAAAAAGAAATAGTAAGTGATCATAACCAGTAATCATGTGCTCGGCACCGAGCCATATATATTGAAGATAACCACCTTCAATCATTGCTTGCTTAGCTTCCTCACTTATTCCATGAGCAAAAGAACTTGCTGACATGAATAACATGAGAAAACTTAATATTAGTTTATACATATTTTCTCCAAATAAATTATTGTGATTAGAATTAAAAAAAGAGTTAGCCAATCGGGGGCTTAAAGAGTTTCAACAAGTGAGGACTTGAAATTAAATACTTTTCAAAAAAACCTTGTGAAGGCCTATATTGATCTGAGTTGGTTTGAATATTGGTAGATTGATTTAAAAACTTCAATTCAAATTGAGGAATCTTTGAATGATCATGATTATGCTCGTGCTCTTCACCATCTTCGCTATGTCTATGACTATGACCATGCTCCAGAGCTGTATCATCAATATTATCATGGTGAATTTTATTTATATGAGCATATTTATCCAAGTGAGACTTTGTATTATCTAACTCTAATAAAGGCTTCCCTGTGCTAACAATACATAGACAAAAGAATAAATGAATTGCTGCTTTAAAAATCTTATACATATTTGAATAGTCTATAGGACTTAAAGAGAACTTTAAAACATTTTATTTTCAACATATTGAGGGACTTGAGCGGGAAAGAAAAATGGTCGGCTCGCCGACACCGTATGCGAACCAAACCATCATAGCTCATATCTATCTGTTTTTATTACACATTTTTTCAATAATCCCAAGGAAAATATCGGAATTTTACGGAAACTATACCTCGATTTTGATCTCTCAATGAGCAAAATCAGTGAACTAACTGAAGGAAAGTGGCCAAAGACATCTATCATTGAAGCCCTTCAGGCCCATGGAATTAAGAAGTCAGACACTCCAATTCCTTCCAAACCCAAGTATGGCTACAAAGTGGAAAATGGGGAGCTAGTTCTTTGTGAAAAAGAACAGAAAATCATCAAACTGATCTTGGAGCTTCATGCCCAAGGTAACTCTTTGCGAAAAATCGCTCGAATTCTAAACGAGAAAAAAATTAAAGGTAAGTACGGCGGTCTTTGGGACAAGTCCGTTATCTCAACCATTATTAAGCGTGAAACCAAACAGGAGGAATAATCATGCGTGCAGTTATTGAAATCATTCTTGCGGTAGTATTTACAGCCATTACAGGAACGACAGTTTTAAACTTCTCTAGTAAGGCCATCAAAAAGGAAGCTCTCACAAAAATACAAAGGGGTCTGCCAAGCTTAGAAGATTTTACTTTAAAAATGATTCAGAGAAATTAAGCCCCTTTTGGCCATAGCTCTATTAGTACCAAAATTCAAAAAGGCTTAATGACTAGTTAATCACATTTATTAGAACAACATGTCTCTTTTACTGGCTCTACTTTCTTGATTTTTGATAACCTAATTATGCTAATACCGCCTCTAATTACTATAATAGAGACAATTCCACCAATAATTAAATCTGGTATATTACTATTAAGAAAATAAACTAACGCACCAGAAACAATTACTCCTGTATTAACAATTACGTCATTAGCAGAAAAAATCCAACTGGCCTTCATATGAACTTCGCCGTCTTTATGCTTGTGAATCAAAACAAGACACCAAAGGTTCGCGATAAGAGCGATCATTGAAACGACAATCATATAATTAGAAAGTGGCTCACTCCCAAAGTAGAACTTTCTACCGACCTCGACTAGGCAAAGCAAGCCAAGAGAGATTTGCATTACTCCACTAAAGTATGCTGCTTTGTGCTTCATTGAGATCGACTTTCCGACAGCGTAAAGACTTAGGCCATAGACAAATGAATCAGCTAGCATATCAAGTCCATCAGCGAGAAGCCCTGTAGACTCAGCATAAAACCCTAACATGATCTCAATAACAAACATCGTAAAGTTTATGCCTAGTAAGTATTTTAACGTTTTCGCTTCTACACTAGGAGCAATATCTGGAACTTCATCAATTCCTATTTCTTCTGTACTAATTAACTCACCAGGAAGGGATATGGTATTCAAAGATTCTATTATTTGGTGCTTATCCACACTATGATAAAAATGCACAGTCCTAGACTCTAAATCAAACTCCATCTTTGCACTTGGATCTAAGTTTTCCATCAATCCTTCGATCATTTTTATTTCCGAAGGACAATCCATTTTTTTTATATTTACAGATGTTTTTTGCACCTATGCCATACCTTTTTCCAATTTTAATCTGGAAGCGATGAAAAAAGAGAGGACTAAAAGAACCATAATCATTTGTGCGATTAGAACTTCTAGCGTCGAATTAAAGCCTATTGATGGTAGAGAAAAAATATCTAGCGAAGTTTGTGGAAATACACCAGTCTTTTGAAGAGCACCAATTCCTTTTCCTAAAAAAATTGTCGATAAACTCAAAATTAATATAGTTGATGCCTTAAATAGATACTTTAAGTTAAGCTTGATTGAGAATTTAATCGCAACCAAAATGACAAAAAAGGTTAATAGCACTGCTGATATAGCTCCAATTCCAACAAAGTACTGCTGATAACCGTCAAGAATTAATACTTTAAGAAAAAGTATTGTTTCAAATATTTCTCTAAAAGATGCAGTAAATGCAATAAAAAATAAAGTCAAACCTCTCCCACTTCCGAGAGTAGTGTCTACTGCTGAGGTAAATTTATCTTTTAGTTTTTGAATATCAGTATTTTTATGCATCCAGTATCCGACATAAAACAATAATAAGGATGCGATTAACGCAGTATATCCCTCAAGAGATTCAGCAACTTCCCCTGTTATACTAATATATCTACTCAGCAAGATATATGCACCAACTCCGATTGCTATTGAAGATATCCAGCCTAAATGAATATGTTTATTAAATGCAGTTGCATTAGACTTCCTAGTAAGGCTCAGTAACAAAAATAATATAAGGCCTGCCTCAAATGCTTCCCTTAGTACAATGCCAAAAGACACTAAAAATGATGATACATTTGTTTTCTTGATCGTTGAGGTATCTATGGCCCCTTGGAGCTTACTCAGTATGGGGTTTAAAACGGATTCGACTTTGCTATGATTAGCACTTTCACTAATTAAACCTCTATATTTTGCCAATGATGTCTCTAGCTCAATTACTAAGTCTGCATTCTTAGACTTTAAAATTCCCTCGACAGGCTCAACTCCCTGCAAATAAGCAGATAATGAAAGATTCCTGGCCTCTTTTAATTTTCCTGCCTTATATAGTGAAAAGCTTGCTTTTAAGTCCTTGATTGCCTTTTTTAAATAAATTTCAACTTGCCCTTTATTGCCGTTTGAAGGTGGTGGTGAATTGATGTCTCTTATCGTTGCCATCATTCCCATTAAATCATCCTCTTTCAAATCGAATTTTTTTTGAATCTCATTGTCTGAAAGGGAAGAGCTTTCCTTAACATCTAAAACTAAACCTGCTCTCTTTTCTATGTTCTTAAAACGAAAGCTAGATACATAATAAGCTAACGACCAACGATCTTCTTTTGAAAGATAGTCGTGAGCGGCCATTCCTGTTTCATTTACTCCTAGGGTAATGGTATTATATGCCCCATAAGGAGATACATTTTTCATTCTCTCTAAGTCATGAAAGTTCGTAGGACTTGGCTCTAGCCCTTCTCCGGCCTCACCATCACCATATCCATTCTGACCATGACAGCTCATGCAATTATTCTTATATAAATTGGCCGCTCTAGTTAGGTCAATTTTTGTCTCAGGATAAGTTAAAAGATTGAACTGTTTTAAAATTTCAGACTTTATTTTATTTGCTAGAGCAGAAACCTCATGAACCTTACTTTTAGCTAGAATTGACTGATTAAGATTTTGAATACTAGAGCTTAAACTTTGATTATAATTATTTTCTTTTGCAATTCTAATAACTTCATTGGAGAAATCAATTTGTTCCTCATATTCTCCTTTACTTATAACTTTTCCATTGGCAACAGCTTCACCGTAGTCCTGAGCTAAATAGCTTAAAAGGTGGACAGCTAATTGGTTCTCTTTAGTCGATGCAAATGCTGTAGAACCAATAACAAATAACAAACAAAAAAATATCTTAATCATCCTCATTGCCTTTCTCCATAGAATGTATACTTTCACAAAGACCACAGCCAATTTCGGGGTCACATTGTAGGTAATATTTTTGAAACTCTTTTAAAAATTGCAAAACGACCTTGCGATCAGAACGTAAGAATTGAACAAACTTAAGTAGAGATTCACCCGTTTCATCAGATAGTAAATGCTCTATTTTACAACTATCCGTCACAGCTATATGTTCAGGGAGTCCCAACACTTCTGTAAGCAAGACAATCATCGTTTGTCTCTTATTAGCGATTTTTTCGACTAACACTATCGAATGCTTTGGAAGTGATATAAAGTTATCTTTTATTTTAACAAGTTTTTTTTCTGATAACTTTTTGAGCTGTAAATGAACAGCATTTCTACTAACACCAAGTTCTTTGGCGATAGTGGAAGCTCTGAGTTGATCACTTTTTTGTAAAAATGAATAAATAGTTAAGAGATAGTGCGTTTCAGAATGTGATAATTCGTTTTCACTATATTCCTTCCAGTACTGTCCAAATTGAAATTCCAAGGCATCCTCTTTTTATGTTAGGTATGCCTAACATATTTTTAATCTCTAATATTGTCAAGCATGCCTAACAGTGAGGATTGCTCTCTGGAAAGTTTCTCCATCCAGTCGAGAACAAAAAAGAGCGGGGAGTGTGTCGTCTTAACCTTTTAGAGATTTCATAAATTTTCAGATTTGGGATTGAGTAAAACATAAATTTAGAGATTACTAATTTTCATTCATCGCTGTGATTAAATATCGCAAATAAATAGTTCACAATCATGATTTAAATATCGCAATTTCGTTGAAAAATATCGCAGACGAACCAAGCTTTTGGGCTAAAAAACAATAATTTCAGTGATTTAAAAATAGTGCAATAAATATCGCACAAAAAGATGGTCGGAGTGATAGGATTTGAACCTACGACCCCCTGCTCCCAAAGCAGGTGCGCTACCCCTGCGCTACACTCCGATCTATTCATTTTTAATGAGTGATTTTTATAAGGCCAATTACACTATTTGGCAATCTCTTTCCTTGAAAAATTTCTGGGCCATTTTACAAGCGTGAGAGCGATGGGAGTTTTTATGTTTCCACTCAGGGACTTCAGCTACAGTCCTTGCTTCAAACTCACCTAAACCATGGAATATAGGATCATAGCCAAATCCGTGATCACCTATGTAATTTTGTCCTATAAATCCATTTAATCTTCCTTCAAAAAAGAAAATTTCTTGAGGGCTGATGTAGAAACAAAGCACACATGTAAAGTAAGCCTCTCTATTTTCTACTTCCTTCAGTTTCTCTAAAAGTAGAAGAGCACGACCTTTATCATCTAAACCCTCCCCTCCGAATCTGGCAGAATAAATACCAAGCTCTTCCGGTAAAGCCGCCACATTCAATCCTGAATCATCGGCAAGTACTGGTACCTTAAATTGGTCGTAATAGGCCTTGGCCTTTAAGAAAGCATTCTCGTTATATGTTGAACCTGTTTCATCTACCTCTAATTTAGAGCTAGCTGGGACAACTTTTAAAATATTCTTATCAAATAATTCTGAGAACTCTTCCGCCTTATGAGCATTTCCAGACGCCAGTACAAATTCCATTATTTTAAAACCTTTTCCTGAGCAGCGAAGACAACTTTGAGTGCATCGTAAGCACAATCCAAGATCGCGTTAAGCTCATCTCTTGAAAATGGCTCTCCCTCTGCTGTTCCTTGAACCTCAATGAATTTTCCAGACTTAGTCATCACTATATTCATATCAGTTTCACAAGTTGAATCTTCTTCGTAATTCAAGTCAGCAATAACTTTTCCACCAGAAGTAACTCCTACACTTAGTGCAGCAAGAGGCTCTCTAATTGGGCTCTCTTCTATTTTTCCAGACTCAAGTAACTTCTCAATTGCCATCGATAGAGCAACATAAGCTCCTGAAATTGATGTTGTTCTTGTTCCACCATCTGCAACGAGAACGTCGCAATCAATTTGAATACTTCTTTCACCAAGCTTTTCTAAATCAATTATAGCGCGAAGACTTCTTCCAATAAGTCTTTGGATTTCTTGTGTTCTACCACTAACCTTATCTCTCTCTCTTCTATTTCTCGTATGAGTTGATGATGGGAGCATAGAATACTCTGCAGTAACCCAGCCTTGCCCTTTATCTTTTAAGAATCTTGGAACACTTTCTTCTACTGTTGCCGTAATGTGAACTTTTGTATTACCGAACTCAGCGATAACACTCCCTGCAGCATATGGATTTATTCCTGCAGTAAATTTAATTTCTCTCGGTTCAGATCTTTCAATAATTGACATGTGAGTGGCCCCTTTATAATGATTATCTATTATTTCTACCTTTTCTTTAGAGAATTGAAAAGAAGGTCATTTTACTATGAATCACAATATTGAACACCTACACTTTGAAGAATGCGAATCAACACAAATAATTCTAAAAACAGAGTTAGAAAAGAGAGATGATTCTCCAAATCTACTAATTACAAGTAGAAAACAGACAAAAGGAAGAGGAAGGAGTGGCAACACGTGGGAAAGTGTGGAGAACTCTATTGCAATGAGCTTTATCCTTTCACCAAACTCAGAGCTCACACTAACTTCTCTTGAGATTGGCGCTCTAATTTGTCTTTTTTTTAAAAGTGAAAATCTACTTCTAAAGTGGCCTAATGATATTTTAAATTCAAATAGAATGAAATGTGCAGGAATTCTATGTCAAACCCATAGAGATAAAATCCTCGTGGGTCTTGGGTTAAACTATGGACCGTCTAAAACTCTAGAGAAATCAGAGCAATTCAAATTTGGAAGATCACATATAACAAATGAAGAGATTGAAAGCAGAAGAGTGAAATCAATTGCATTAAACTTATATTCTTTTCTTATTAACAATCGATTAACAAAAGAAGAGACAATTAAAACTTGGAATACTTACTGTGTTCACATGGATCAATCCGTAGAAATAAGAGATTCAAATAATATACAGGCTGGAATGTTTAAAGGTATTGGAAAAAATGGAGAAGCCCTTTTAGAAAATAAGGGCCTCATCACTAAAGTTTACACTGGATCACTTTTTTTGAATTAGTGTTCTAATGTACTTGTTATTTCTTTGATTTCTTTCTTAATTAGGTTTTCTGCAAGATCAGGAATCACTTCCCATGCGACTTGTTCAATTTTCTCTCTACAAAACTTTTGAACGAGCTCTTCAAGTGCAGGTGTAATAGCTTCTTTAACTTTCTCTACAATTTCATTTGTATCAATATCAACTTCTATTGCTGGAGAGCGATTATTAGCCGAAGCCATATTTTCGATTGTGTAACTCTCTTTTTCTGAATCTATTTCACTTTCTAAATCAGCAAAGATTTGATCAACTTCTTCTTCAGCAATATCGTCTAAATCTTCCATACTTGCTGTAGGAGTAGTATCAAATGAGTTCTTATTTTCCTCAAAAGTTATATCTTCACTATCGCCATCAACGGCCCAGAAATCTTCCTTATCAACCTCTTCTTCAAGAGAGCTAGAAGTCTCATTATTACTTAGGAAATCTTGTGGCATTTGAAATGAAGGATCTGTTGCATCAAGGTCCTCTTCCTCACCATCGTCATTAGAAAAGTCACTCATCGATATTTCATCTAAATCATCTTCAACATTATCTTCAGAAGGTTCTTCAGACACTTCTTGTGCTTCAATTTTTGGAGGAAAAACACCGAATCTATTCTCAGCACCTATAACATTGGGAACTTCAATTCCCCAACCTTTCATCTCTTCACTTAAAGCATCTTCTGCAATAGTTTCGTTAAATACTAATTCTTCTGGTTCTTGATCTGATTTTGACAATATAGCACTTGAGCTATCACTAGGCTTAGGAGAATCAACCACCCAATCTTCACCAATAACCTCATCTTCTTCCTCTTCAACTTCTTCTAAAGAGAATGATTCTGAATCATCTAAACTAATATCTGAAAGCTCTCCCTTACTATCTAAGAGCATTCTACATTTTTGAATAAACTTATCGCTTTCAAATGGCTTAACAATCTTGTCACCAATTCCACAGTCGGAAAGTTGGTAATCATCAATTGTGTCGAATGTTCCAAGCATGGCCAAGATTTCAGAATCAGGAGCTAGCTCCTTAATTTTCTTTGCTAAATCATAGCCTGATAACTTATCTGATAAGTTGAAATCAAGTAAGATCAGATCAAAGTTATCTACTTCTAACTGTTGAATTAAATCACTTTCATTCAAACATTCGACTAACTCGTAATCAGTATTTGAAAGAGTGATTGAGATAACTTTTTGAATTGTAAGACTGTCGTCAGCGACTAATATTTTTTCTGCCATATAGATATTGTCACCTAAATTCAGCAGGTAAGCAACTGATTATTAAATCATGAGTTAAAACTGGAGAAAAATAGTCGACTGATTATCTAAGTTTCCTCTTTGATTAGAGAGCTTAGTCAGCTCTTTAATTTTTCCATTATCATCGAGGTCCTGCCTTTCAAGAGTATGCTTAATTTCCTTATGTGATAAACGTGAGTAAACACCATCAGTCATAAAGATAAATAAGTCCCCACCCATAACTTTAAACTCTTTCACATTTAAGTGAAGATCATCAAATAATCCAAAACCACTCATCGGTGTCGTTCTAAACTGAATATCGTAACTATCTTCACTTAGTGACTCAAGAGAGTCTGGGCGAACAACATTGTCTAACTTTCCTCTTCTAAAAAGAAAAGCACTACAATTTCCAGTTGAAGAAGTAGTTAAAATACTATCGGCCAAAGTAGCAGCAATGCAAGAAGCGCCTCCCCTGCTTGATAAGTCTTTTTCTTGATTATCTGACTTAATCATCGAATGAGCTAGATGCATTGAATTTACAAGTGCATTTCCTTCAATTAAATACTTATGACTATAATAGAAAGGGAAAGTTGAATCTGGATCTCCACCTATTTTTGTATAGAATTTTAATATCGTATTCTTTATTTTTTCAACAGCAGCATCTCCAATATTTGATCCACCAAAACCATCAAAGATAAGAAATAATTTATTTTTTAAATCTACAACAGCATCATCTTCATTAATTTGAAGATATGGCCCTTGATTTGTGTAAACGGAATAACTCTTAAGCTTTGCCATTTCTACTCCAAATAATCTTTAAGCTTTTCTGTCGCTTTCAAATAATACTCACTATCCATAGGAGACACTTGTTGAACCTCCTGAAATTTCTCTTTTGCTTCATTAAAGAGACTCAGAGATTCTGCAATAATTGCTTCTCTAAAAATTCTCTTTGATCTAAGAGTAAGCCTATCTCTAATTTGATCCATTTCATTTAAAGCTTCTTTATTAGTTGGATCAAATTCTAATATTTTATTGTAAGTTTCATAGGCACCCTTTAAGTCTTGACCTTCATTTAAAGATCTGGCCTTACCAAGAAGAGGGCCAACTATATTATTAAGATTTTCCTTTGATTCGTTCAGCATTTCGGTTGCGCTTTTAACAAGGTCTTCATCCATTCCCTGTAACTTCAAGAATATTTCAAGCTTCAACATGGCACTATGCCACTCACCCTTTAAATAAAAAGACTTACCTGGCTCTAGAGCTGTTTCTTGTCTATTTCTTTCAGCTTCTCTCTGAGCTTTTTCAACAGAAATTCTATCCTGCTCTTTTCTCCACTCATCTAGCTCTAACTTTAATTGTGGAACATCATAATTTTCAGGATCTAAACTAAGTATTTCTTGAAAAAGAGATCTAGCATAAGTCTCTTGCCTTTCTTTTACAGCTTCCTTTGCCTTCTCTAGAAGTTTTGCAATTTTAACTTTTAACTCTGCTTTTCTAATCTCTTCTCTTTTCTTTCTCTCAGCTTCTTCAATACGAGCAAGACCTTCTTTGGCATTATTGTAAATTTGATTAGAGTTTTTATATTCTGGAATCACTTGTCTTAATCTTTCAATTTCAATTAAGGCCTGCTCATACTTTCCACTTGCAAGCAAATCTTGAGAGAGTAAGTATTGCGATTCAACAAACTCTAATTGCTCAGGCTTTAGCTGAATTTTCGGCGTATTTAGAGTTTTCTTCGGTGCATTTGCAAGGTTCTCATTCTTCTTCTTATTTTTAGCGCTTTCTTCTGGAACAGGATCATCTGTTAAAAATACAAGAGCCAGAAGAAGACCAACAACAATATAAATGATTTTCTTCCTCTGAGCAGGATCTTTTAACGCTTCTTTTGAAAAAAGGGATTTTGGACCAGTATCTTGAGTAGCTCCAAATCCATCTCCATCAATTTCGACGACATCATCATCGCCTTCATAATCTGCAGAAACTTCAATAACCTCTTCGACTTCTACGATTTGGTTTTCTTCGACAGGCATTAAACGATCTTTCTCTTTCTCCAGAAAGTCAGAGCCTACTCTAAATGTAAAAGTAGTCGACCCAATAATAAATTCATCATTATTTGTTAGAACGGCCTGATTAACTCTCTCTCCATTTAAGAGAGTTCCATTTCCAGACTGCATATCTTCGAGCATACAAGTGATATTATTCTTCTTAAGCTTAGCATGTGTTGAAGAGACTTCTGGATCATTTAGAACTATCTGACATTTCGCAGGATCTCGCCCAATTATAACTTCTTGATCCTCAACATTGTATCTATCATAAGGAGCATTCTCTCCAAAAAGCTCTAAAAAGAAAGAAGCAAATGATTGTAAAACTTGCGTCTTATCGTCTTCTTCATAATCATCATCTAGCCCATACTCATCATCATATTCTTCGCCGTACTCATTGCCTTCTTCAAGAGATCCTTCGCCAAAGGATTCCGTACCATCGTTATCCTCAGGAAATTCTACGTCATTATTTTGTCCAGAAAAAAATGATGTACTCTCACCAATTGAAGAAGTTCCTCCATTTTCAGCAGTATCTTCTTCGACTATGATTTCTTCGTTTTCTTCACCATTTGTATCTAGAGGTGCGAGTTCATCACTTCCTAAATCTTCTATTTCGTCAGAGCTACTCAGAGCGATTGTTTCAGTCATTGAAACTGGTTCTTCTGAAGAGGTTTGATTAATTTGATTTACAAAGCAAATAATTGAAAATGGGCCAATCGTTATCATATCCCCATTATTTAAAGGTGATTCTTGAATCATATTTCCGTTAACTAAGATTTTTCCGAACTCAGAAATTTGCTTAATGCTCCAACCTTGACCATTGTAATCAAGTTGAGCATGCTCTCTGGAGACCATTTTATCATCCAATAGAACATGACACTCCTGTGAGCGCCCAACAAGAAAACTTAATCCTTGCCCGGCCATTGTAAGTTCACTCGTTAAGTCAAACTCACCAACAGATATGTTATTTTTAGAAACATTTAACTTCATCTGCCCTCAATCCCTGCTCTTGTACAATTACATCAATTTCTTTTTGAGCTCTTTTATATCTCTCATCTTCAGGTCTTTCTTGAAGATATCTAAGTATGGAACAATAAATTCTCACCGACTTTTTAAACTTTAAAGAGTCGATCTCTCTCTTGGCTTTATTGAATTGGCTTTTCACTTCTTCATCTAGGAGCATTTTTGATTTTTCTAAATATGCACTTGCTCGACCATGGTTAGGACTTAGAATTAGTGCGAGGCTAAATTCTTCAATGGCGCGCATATAATTTTTCTCTCTAAGTTCTCTAAAGCCACGATGAAGGATTACACCAATCTTTTCTTCCGTCTCTTGATCATAGCTCTTATTCCTGTCTCTTAATGCTGCTGCTAGAGATTTATCTTCCTTTTCTATTACTGGAGCCTTCTTAACAGGAGGCTTTTTTTCTTCCCCCCCATCTAAGAAAACAAAGAGTAGAGCAATTCCAACAAGTCCATAAATTAACTTCTTCTTTTTTGCAGCGGCTTCCTCTTTTGCCTTTTTCCCCTTGGGCTTCTTTTCCTCTTCTTCTTCATCTTCATCGTCTTCTTCATCACTGTCTTCGTCGTAAACCTCAAGCTCATTTTCAACGACAATGACATTAAATTTAAAGACTGTTTGCCCAATAATAATTTTATCTCCATCATCAAGCTGATGTTGACTAACCTTTAAATCATTAACAATTATTCCATTTTGAGAACCCAAATCTGTCACAATATAGGTTTCACCAAACTTTGTTAATTCAGCATGCTCTCTTGAACTTTTAGCATCAAGTACTTGGATATCTGCAGAATCTGTTCGCCCAAGGACAAACCTCTTTCCTCTAAGATAATAAACAAGACCTTTATTTTTCCCAGTCATACAAAGAACTCTAAAGTGAGTTCCTGCAGCCTCAGGCTTTTTTAAGTCTCTTGTTAATCGTATATCCTGATTCTTCATACTCTCACAAATGTTATATAATATGCTTTCGCAAAGTTATCTTTACCAAGTAAACTCGCAACATGAATAGCATAGGCGTTCCCTTGGAGATCATATTCACCTTCTTGGTTAGTTCCCCCATTGTTGGCCGAGTTGTCGCATAACTCGATCACTGTCCCAGCAAAACCTTTCTCTCTCGAAACATCAGATATATTCATACCTTGAGCACTTGACTCTCTTATACCTGTTATATCTTCCGCTTCATTATTAATTGCTTGTACATTTTTTTCTGAATCTAAGACGAGTACGGCCACCCCAGATCCTCTCATGAATTCCTTTAATGTCGAGACATACCCTTCATCTCCTTCCATTTCTGCAAACTCACTATCCATCTCTTCATTTTGAAGCTCTCTATTCCTTTGAAGAATAGAGTTTACGGAAGATCTAAGAGTATTCATTTCACTAAAAAGAAAACGACTTTCTAGATTTCGCCTCTTACCTCTCAAAGCTTCTTCAATTTGATACTTCATTTCATCTAAAGGTTTTATTGTTAAATAATAAACAATTGAAAAGAAAACGATTGCAACTAAGAAGGAAGTCATCAAAGCTTCAAGATAAGCCTTTGTACTTTCCTGACTCTCTACTGCTAGAGATTTAGGGCTAAACCTAATTGCAATAACCCCAACAGGCTCTGTCTGCCCCGTCTTTGGATTAAAGGCCATAATTTTTTTACCAATACCAATCTCTCCACCATCAAGTCTCTTCTTGTAAATATTTTCCTCTGTTCTAGTCTTTTGTGCCCATTCCTTAACTTTGATTGAGTGGGTATCGGTAATATAACTATTCATTCTGACTAGAGGTCTTACAATTCTTCCATCGAGTTCAAAAAGATCGTAACTCGTTACATCTTTAATACTATTCATAAAAGCTGTATTAAGCTGATCTAAATTCTTTGCTTCTAGAGCTCTTGCATTCGTTCTTGCAATTTCTTCTGCATAGTGGGCCCCACGCTCCGCCGTTTCAAGGAGAAGAGTTCTCTTGCTACTTTGAATCACAGGAAAAATAGTAAGCGTAATTGTAATAACACTCAAAATTGCCAAGAGTATTCCAAACAAAACTCTCCACTCATACTCTTCATTTACACCGTGAAAGACAGGCATTAATTTATACTTAAATGCCCATATGACTTTGGCAGGAAGAGCCTGAGGAGCCGGAGGTGTATCCAACATGAAGTCAACATCTTCCTCTTCTTCTTGCGCTCTCTTCTTTATAACAATCTTTTTTTCAGCAACATAAACGACTTGTAAAATTGAATCAGGAAGAGCTATCTTATCGCCATTCTTAACTGTTGCTCTTTTAATAATCTTACCGTTTAGAAATGTTCCATTTGAACTTCCTAAGTCTTGTAAGTAAGCTGCATCTTTTGTTACTGATACCGCCATATGCTTCTTTGAAACACCATTTACAGGAAAGTTAATATCGCATTCATCACTGCGCCCGAGAATATTTTCTCCATCATGAAGTTCAAACTCCTGCCCTCTAAGCTTTCCACCTACGACAACTAATTTATACATACTATTTCCAATTGATCTTCTTTCTTTAATCTATTATTTAAAGTTCCACTCTTCAGCTCTAATACCTGCGAGGATTTAAGGTACATTAATGTCATTCTCCAGGGCTTAATATTTTCAATGACTTTAACAACCTTCATTTCCTTATTTAAGAAAACTATATCGAGCGCATATCTCATAAAGAAAGTATGAATCGAATTGCACTGTTTAATAAGGAGCCCATCAAATCCAATCATCTTCTTTTTAAACATTAAGCCTATTAGTCTTGAAAAAAAGTCATCTGCTATTTTTAATTCTTCGCAGAGAACAATCTCTTTAAACTTTACTTGCATACTCATTATTTAGGTCCCGTAACAAGTTCCAAAATAATTGGAGCCGCGACAACAATAAAAACTGCTGGAACAATAAGAAATAACATCGGGAAGAGAATTTTCGTAGCTGCTGTTGCTCCTGCTTTTTCAACCTCTGATGATTTCTTCTGCCTAATCTCTAATGATAGAGCTTTTAAGATAGGACCTATTGATGCCCCTACAGAGTCTGCCGCAATCAATGTTGCACAAAACGACGAGGTTTGAATTAAATCAATTCTCCAAGCAAGATTTCTTAGGGCCTCTGCCCTACTTGCACCAATTCGAATTTCTTTAATCATAGTTTCAAATTCTTCAGAAAGAGCTGTCTTCTTTGCCTTTTCAACAACTTTTGTCATAGCTGCAACAAAATCTAGTCCTGCTTCAACTGAAAGAGCAAGCATATCCACACAGAAAGGCATCGCCATAATGACTTCCTTCTGCCTCATTTGAATTCTTCCTTTTATCCAAATATCTGGGTAAACAAATCCTACTGCTGCAATTATTGGAATCATACTTAATGGCCAATCTTCTTCTAAGAAAACTCTGACTCCAAAGAAAACAATAGGAAATCCAACAATGAGAAATATCTTAAATGAAAAGAAATCTTCAGGGCTTAAAACATCCGTTAATCCTGAAGAGGCTAATTTTCTCTTATACTTGTCCTTAATTTTCTTCTTGGATTTCATAGTCGAAACTATGGGGGTTACATACCTCTTAAAGAATGGCTTCGAATAACGAAGAACAATTCCATAGTTCTCAGTTGGTCCACTCTTCTTTCCTCCCTCTTCTAGTTTTTCAGAGGCTTTAAATTCTTCCTCATCTTGAAACATCATAATCGTTACAAGATAGACAGCAAGACCTATTAAACCTATTGATGAGTAGAAGAGTAAGTCAGAACCCGTATCTCTAGCAAGTCCACCCTTTAAGAATTCACAAGCATTTTCATGTCCACCCTGACAGGACTTTTGGATAAGCTTTCGCCCTTTTGACTTTGATGCCTCACTTTCCGCCCCCATATACATCTGGCCAGCTTCATAGCAGTTAGCCATTTGTCCACGCTCACACTCTTCATTCAACAGTTGCACTAACTCTCTTGAAGAGAGATTCTCATAGCGCGCAGTTTGAGCGAGAGTTTGCGTTGGCGCAAAGAGCGTTAAAATTGTCAGTACAAGTAAAATGATATGATATCCCCATTTTTTCATCTAAGTATAGGATATCAAAAGGATGTAAATAGGATGCTCACAGGCAAAAAAAGCATCCAATTTAAAGTAGTCGACAAAAGAGCTTAAGCTTTAATCTCTTCAATTTTCTTTTTAATCTCTTCGATATAAGTCGTGCTGGCAGGAGTTCCTACATGCTTGCTGATTTCTGGAATATAAATTGGTGTATACTCTTTCAAGTTTCTTTCTTTGCAATTCATGACTCGGCTATGACGATCTAGAATTGTTTCATTTTTTAATTCCTGATTCTTTTGAGCTTGCTTAAGTCCATTTAATGCTTTTCTAGCAAATTCCATATCTTTATACTCAATTATATCTGCTCCTGCATTAATCGCCATCACAGCAGCTTCTTCATATGAATACCTATCTGCAATTGCTTTCATCTGCATATCATCAGATATTATCAGCTTTGTGTACCGAAGCTCTTCCCTAAGAATTTCATAGGCCTCAGGACAAAGAGATGTTGGAAGATCTGGATTTATTTCCTCAACAATCACATGTGCCATCATGACAAATTCAACCCTAGATTTAATGGCCTTTGTGAAGGGAAGAAATTCTTCCTTTCTTATTTCATTTAATGGTTTCTTTATAATTGGCAAATCAAAGTGTGAATCTTTTGTTGTACAACCGTGTCCAGGAAAGTGCTTCGCACATGAAAGAATATCACTTGTTTGCAAACCTCTTATTACAGAAGAAATATATTTAGAGACTTCTTCTGCAGTTTTTCCAAAGGCCCTATCTCCAATAACTTTATTTTGCTCATTATTTACAATATCGCAAACAGGAGCTAAGTTTAAATTTACTCCACAGGCTTTAAGTTCCTTGGCCATAATTTGACTACATTCAAAAACAGTTTTAGGTGAATTTAGGCTTCCAAGCTCCATCATAGAAGGGACCTTAGTAAAACCTGTTTTAAATCTAAAGACTCTTCCACCTTCATTATCTACGCAAATAAATAATGGATACTCTTTTCTAGTTGTTTGAATTTGGTTTACTAATTCTGCAAGCTGAGCAGGTGATTCATAGTTATTTGAGAAGAGGATCACTCCTGCAATATTTTCTTTTTCTAAGAACTCTCTCTCCTCATCAAGAAGAGATGGTCCAGAAATACCAGTAATTATTAATTGTCCTAATTTACTCATGCTTCCACCTTTATGGTCTATCATATAGTATTTTACAGTTATTAGGAATCAGTGAAACTTATTCACTTAAAAAGATTTTCTTGGATCGAGATAATCTCTAAGTCCATCGCCTAATAAATTTAACCCAATAATCAATCCCGCCATTACCGCAGAAAGAGTGATCACCATATAAGGTGCTTCAAGTAAGACTGTTTTTGCTATTGATAACATTGCTCCCCATGAATACTCTGATCCACCAAGACCTAGAAATCCAAGAGCTGCTTCACTTATGATAACTCCACTTACTCCTAGTACAATATGTACCATCATAAGAGGAAGAATTGCAGGAACAATAACTCTTGAAAAGAGTCTTGTTTCTGTAACTCCTACCGCTCTAGCACTCTCTACATAAGTTAGATTCATCACTCTCATCGTTTCACCACGAGCAATTCTCGCATAGCCTGGCCACCCTGTGATCACCAGAGCAAAGACTAGCCCCCAAAATGACTGACCAGTTACCGACATCACCATAATTGCAATTAATATACTTGGAAAAATAAAAATCAAGTTAATGATGAGATCACTTCCAATCTTTACGAAATTGCTTCCTGTTACAGAAAGGTAACCAATAATAATTCCAATCGTTGCAGAAGTTAAACTTACTAGAAGTGATACTCCTAAACTATAGGCAAGACCTGCGGAAAGAATTTCAATAACTGAACGTCCATATATATCTGTTCCAAGAATGAAACCATTATTTCCCGGGCTAACTAATTCTTGCGTCATATCTGTAAGTGGAAAATAAGGGCTTGTAAGCGAACCTCTTATAAAATAACTATAAATAATCCAGACAAGCGCCCAAATCAGATAAGATGATAGGAGAAATGTACCAATTTTAATTTCTTTATTCATCTTTCTAGACATATTAAACCTGAATCCTTGGATCTATTTTTGTATTTAAGAAATCCACTATGAAATAAACACTCATATAAATTACTGTTGAGTAAATAATTACTCCTTGCACGACTGGATAATCTCTATTTTGAATTCCCTCAAAAAGGAGCATACCCATTCCTGGTATATCAAAAATTGTTTCTGTAATCATTGTTCCGGCCAAGACAACAGAGAGCTGAATGGCGACAACATTTAAAATAGTCGGAAGACAGACTTTAGTTAGTCTAAATAGTACTTGTAAATCGTTCATACCTTTTGATTTTAAAACTTGAACCCAAGGCTCACCTGCTTCTTCAAGGAGTTTGTTTCTAGAAACTCTCATCAAAACAGCACTCAAAGGAATAATTAATGTTACTAGTGGAAGTACCATATGCTTTAATCCACCCCACTCCGATACAGGAAGAACTCCCATTTTTACTGAAAAAATATAAACAAGAATTGGAGCTAGAGAGAAAATAGGAAAAGAGAGAAATAAAAGAGAAATAATTCTTGAAGTATTATCAAAGAAACCAGACCTCTTAAAGCCTGCCCATATTCCTAACATTGTTCCTAAGCACATTGCACAGCCAACTGAAATGAATGCGAGAATTACTGTTGGTCCCATATGTTTTCCAATCAAAGTTTTTACTTCTTTTTTCTTAAAAAGACTCTCCCCCATATTTCCGGTAACAACACCAACCAGATAATTCTTATACTGAATAATAATAGGTTGATCTAAACCAAGTTGTTGTCTATATTTTACAATCTCTTCTGGTTTTGCTTCTGCTCCTAGGACTTTCTCTACAGGATCTCCAGGTGTTGCTCTTAATACGATAAATATTGCACTCACGGCGATGAACATAGTAAAGAATGAATAGGCTAGCTTTCGAACTGATTTTTCCATTAATTAATCTCCACCATTGAAAGTCCTTGAGAAACCCAAAACTTCTTCATTAATTCTTTATTCTTATCAAGGAAGTAAAAGATAGATTGATTACCTACTTTTAAAGTGAATCGCCTTTCCCCACTTTCGTTTCGACCGTCATATTCAAATGTTCCCTCTGTGAAAACAGAATTAGGTATATTTAAGTACTGCTCTTGAAAGTATGGATATCCTTCCCAAATAATGACCACCTTCATTGAGCCGCCATCTCTTTTGATCGCCTTATCTATAAATCCAGTCGCCCTTGCACACTCTGTAATTTGAGAAAAATAACAGAAAATACCAAGAGTCTTAGGAAATGGAAAAACTCTCTTTCCTTGCCATTGCTTTTCAGGAGATGACATTCGAACTTCCATAGATTTATTTGTTGGATTGACTTGCATTCTAGAGACGTACTTCTTTCCTTCAAACCAAACGCTATACTCTGAAACTTCAGGCTTTAAAATAGTTAAGTTCTTTTTTAAACTTCCTAGTTTTGATATTACTATTAGCTTCTCAAGCTCTTTAGAGTCACCGCTGGCCTTAACTGATTTTTTTACAATAAATTGATTCTTGCCTTTATTAAAGCCTTTCTCTCTTTCTACTAGGAACTTTCCAGCTTTATCAGAAAGCTGAAAGGTTTTAGATACTTTATCTGTATTACCTGCACCAGAACTATCGCTAGAGGAGAACAAATCAGAGACACCAATACTTTTAAAATAAGCACAGGAACTTATAAACATAAGACTTATTAAAAGAAATATTTTCACCATATTTTAATCCGCTAGAAAAGATTCAATATTCTTATCGACTTCTCTAAATACACCAGAAGAGTCCATAAAATTTAATAAATGATTCTTTAATTCTTCATTTTCGTTAAAGTGTACGCCGATTTTCTTCATAGGAATTTTTGATGCTCTAGCATTTACATAATCGACAATATAAACGATTTCAGCACATCTAAGAGAGTATGGCTTCTCTTCAAACATAAGAGTGAATTCAACATCTCCATCGTCTTCTAAACCTACAAAGTACCCCGTTTCTCTATTATTTGCACAAAATGAAAGACCATTACTTGAAATATCTAAAATACGAAATCCCATAAGTTCAGAAATTCCATCATGATCATTTACAATACTTTTCATTCTCTCAGACACAAAACTATCTAAAGCACCAGAAGGGGCTTCATTAAACCTATTTAGAGAAATTATATTGCTTGAATTTTCATCAGAGAATACTTTGAAATAAGCGTAAACTTGGTGATGAGGAAACGTTAGTAATCTTTCATTAGATCTTTTTTCGCTCTTAAAAACATCTTCACCCAGATTGATGAGAACTCTTCCATTTTCATCTGAGATCAGATCACCTTTTGCAAAGTAATCAACATTATTATAAGAAAAATTAACAAAGACTCTGCTTGAGAATTGATGAGACTCAATTAGAGAATTTGAAATATCCAGAGTGAGTACTTGCTTTTCATAATTTCTAACAAAAGCAAGTACGGGCTCCTCGCCCTTACTCCAAACTCTAATTGGTTTTTCACCATTTATAAAACTGGAAATCTTTGAAGTGATTTCCGATACGTTCAATCCTGTGAACTTTTCCTTAGAGCTTTCCGCCATGAAAGCCACCTCTTCATTTAAAGTTTTACGAAAGTGTTGCCACCTGTCTTAGTAGGTGAATAGACTCTAAAGCCTTTCCACAACCTCTAACCACACAAGTAAGAGGATCTTCAGCTAAAGAAACTGGTAAACCTGTCTTCTCTTTAATAAGTACATCTAAGTTTGCAAGTAATGAACCACCACCAGCTAGAATGATACCGTTATCAACAATGTCAGCAGCAAGCTCAGGAGGTGTTTTTTCTAGAGACACTTTAATAGCTTCAACAACTTCTGCAATAGGGTCTGCAAGAGCATCTCTAATTTCATCTGAAGTAACTTCGATAATTTTTGGAGCTCCAGCAATTAAGTCACGACCTTTAACTTCATAAGTTTTTACTTCGTCGTCAAATGGGTATGCATTCCCAATTGACATCTTAATTGCTTCAGCTGTTCTCTCACCAACGAGTAAAGAATATTTTTTCTTAATATAAGATGTAATCGCTTCGTCGAATTTATCTCCAGCAACTCTAACAGATTGAGAATAAACAATTCCACCAAGAGAAATAACAGCAACTTCAGTCGTTCCACCACCGATGTCAACAATCATATTTCCAGAAGGCTCTGTAATTGGAAGTCCCGCTCCGATAGCTGCGGCCATCGGCTCTTCAATTAAATAAACTTCTCTAGCCCCTGCCTGTTCGGCAGATTCTTTAACAGCTCTCTTTTCAACCTGAGTAATACCAAATGGAATACAGATTATAATTCTAGGCTTAATTAGCTTCGACCCTGTTAAGGATTTTTGAATGAAGTATTTTAGCATTGCTTGAGTAACTTCAAAGTCAGAAATTACACCGTCTCTCATTGGTCTGATTGCCTTAATGCTTCCAGGAGTACGTCCAAGCATTTCCTTAGCTTCTTTACCAACAGCTAAAACTTTATTAACGCCTTTCATACCTTGATGAACAGCTACAACAGAAGGCTCATTTACAATTATTCCTCTATCCTTTGCATAGACAAGACAATTTGCAGTACCTAAGTCAATCGCTAAATCATTTGAAAACCAATCTAAAAATTTCTTGAACATTATGAAGTCCTTATTTATTTATTTTACCAATTATAATGTCTAACTTTCTCACCTCTTTCTGCAATATCGGCCATAGCCTCTATTCCGAGTTCGATGTGAATGTCTGTATACTTTTTAAATACTTCTTTTGCAGAGCTCTTTGTTTTAATTCCACCCTTCTTCATAGGGCAATCTGAAATAAGAAGTAATGCTCCGATATTAACCTTACTTACGAAACAAGCAGTAAAAAGCGCGGCTGTTTCCATCTCAACGGCCAAGACTCTTTCTTCAATTAAGTTCTGCTTGAAGCGATCATCAAATTCCCAGAATCTAAAATCAGTTGAATGAATTGTACCAGTTCTATAATCATGCCCGTGCTCTACTAAAATCTGAGAAACAAATTTTTGTACTTTAAAAGTTGGGAGAGCTGGAACTTGAGGAGGTAAGAAGTGATCCGAAACACCCTCTGCTCTAACAGAAGCAATTGGAAGAACAAAGTCTCCAACCTTTAGTGATGGGTGCACAGAACCAGCGAGTCCTAGAAATAAAACGGCCTTTGGATTTACCACGGAAACGAGCTCTCCGATTAGAGCTGCCATAGCAGAGCCAACACCAAATTCAATAATCGTCACTTGAGCTTTCTTTGACGATGAAGCTTTAAAGGCTGAACCTTTTGTATACTTAGCATCATCTAAGAGAACATTGAATCTCTCAATGTAGTAATGAAAATTCGTAAGAATTATTTGTTGTTGAAAATCTTTAAGATCATGCCCTGTATATCTTTCAAGCATATCAATTGCGATTTTTTCTTTTTCTTTATTCCAGTGAATTCTTCTGGCGCGAAGTTTAGCCTTCTTCTCTTCAACAGAGTTTACTTGACGCTTTGTCGACAAACGTACGAGTGCGTACGGATCTACCGATGCCGCTAACTCACTACTTGCAGAAGACTTAACTTTTAAAGTACTCGCCTTTTTGCTTTTCTTTAGCTTAGAACTCACTGAACTCTTTGAAGAAGTTTTCTTTTTTGTAACCTTTTTCTTCTTCACTGCGGACTTAGTGGTTTTTTTCGCTGTCTTTCCTTTGACGGCCATAGTCGTAAAATCCTTTTTAATTAAAAAAATACAATAATAAAATGTACCACTTGGCCCTTTTTATTGACAACACCTAAGTGACTAAAATCCCCATAAAAGCAAATAAAGCCCTCATTGACGCCAAGGGCCACAGATTGAGTAGCTATTTGAATTTTTGCTTGTCAGAGTGGGTCATTTTTCTTAGTATGGGGAAACTTAAATCAAAGATAACACATAGCAAAAGGATATCTCATGGGAATGGGTAGAAAGAGAACAGTTACAAAAATGAAGCAAAGAAAAGGTCAAGCGAAGAAAAAAGCTAGAATCCTTAAAAGAATCGAAGCTGGTAAAAAGTAGGGCCTATAAAGCCTTACTTTTCTTTTAAAAATTCATAAAGAAACTTTCCATTATATTCTGGATTTTCCCCAGTTTCAAAAATATAAAACTCACTTACTAATATTACTTTGAACATCGCAATCACTCTATAAATTGCAATCTTTGTTTTTCGAAAGAAATCTCTTATTCCTGTTTCCCAGAAATATTCAAAAATCATTGGGAGTCCAAATCCAATAACCATATTGAAAATAAGGTAATAAACTTTTTGAAAGATATTCGCCCTATAGATCCTGCACTTTGGCCCTTTAATTCTCTTTCCCTGGAAAAAGATTTGGATCTCATTTGGATTATCACTCGCAATCTTATTTACTATTCCTTCAACTGAGATCAATTTCTTTGTTCCATACTCCTGCCTCACCATTTTGTAGATATTTTCATTTGGATTTATTATTTCTTTAATAATTTCTGGATAAGCGCCAAGCCTTAAGGGAAAAGGTCTTACTCTCCCATCTTTCCCAATAATAGGAATATCATCAGAAATAAGTTCTACTTCTTTGTAGTTCAAAAGATGTGATAAGAGAGTGCTCTTACCTCCGCCCATATTCATCATAAAAATAGAGTCAACCCTACCTAAACGAAATGCCATTGCATGAACCCTATGCAATCTCTCTAGATCCATTCTCTTTCCAATACGGGAAAGTATAATCAGATACGTAAGTTCATGAAGGAGATTTAAATCTTCTGAATAAATCTCTACTTCTTCCTGTTCGTAATTCATTATTGTAAGCGCTTTGCCACGATAATTATTATAGCGAACACTCCCCTCATCAAATGTCGTAGAATATTTTCTATCAAATACTGGTTTAACATTAGGAATTTTATTAAGAGGAGCTCTCAGATTATGGATATAGATTTTAAGAAATGGATCTTCTTTTTCAAGGTTTACTTTGAAGTGAGAGAAGTCTTTCTCAAGCTTTAACTGAATTTCAGAGCTATCACTTTCAACACAGACGGCTAGCCCATAAAAATTAAATTTATTACGAAATTTAGTTAACATATGTTTATAATAAGACAAAACAATATTTAGCAAAAGTTTATTATGGCATATTCAATTATAATTGTAACTTATGAGAGAACTGAACTACTTCAGAAGTGTATTTCTGAAATTAGAAAGCAATCTCCCCAAACTCCTATTTATGTGGGAATTAATGGAAGCGATAGTAAGTCTACTCAATATTTACAAAGTATTTCTCAGGTCACTTGTAAATCATTTCCAAAGATAACACCCGGGGAAGTAAGAAATGAGCTCATCAAGCTTGTAGAGACACCTTGGATTTGCTTTCTAGATGACGATATTATTCCTTGTGAAAACTACTTCAAAATGGCCGAAGACAATATCACAATGAAGTCTCTCGATATTTTTGGAGGTCCTGATACTTCTTACCCAAATGAAGACAAATTCGAACAGGCCATATCACTCGCACTAACGTCTCCTTTAGCAACGGCCCACTCACGAAAGAGACATACTGTCTCAACAGAGTTTAAATCTTCAGCAACTGAGCAAGACTACATTCTTTGTAATCTTTGGATGAAAACTTCTATCTTTCAAAAAGAGGGCAACTCATTTGATTCGAGATTCTTTCGAAATGAAGAAAATGTTCTACTTAATAAGGTATTAAGAGAGGGAAAGATTGCACATTATTATGGGCAATTCTATGTTCATCATAAGAGAAAGAATAATTTAATTTATATGATTCTTACGGTGATGAAGAGTGCAAACTTTAGAGCAAAGTCATTTCTAATTTTTCCTAAAACATTTCAAATGATTTACCTAGCACCAAGCTTTGCGTTCTTATATTTAATCTATGTATCACTTAGACCTAGCTTAATAAATTTAGTCCCAGTAGCTCTATACCTACTAACTCTGATATTCTTTAGTTTAAAGATATGCTCAAGACATAAGAAGATGAGTCTCCTTCTACATGTCTTGATTATTCAGGGATTGATTAACATAAGTTATGGGATAGGATTTATATCTCCCCCAAGAACTACAAAGTAGTCTTGGCGTCGGCCTTTACTTCTAAAGTAACTTGCTCAATTTTTCCTCTTCTAAGTTTTAGAGGAACCATTTTCTTAAGCCAAACTCCATCATTTAGAACCCATGTTCCAGTAATTCCTGAGAAGTTTTCTTTATTTCGAATAAGCATTTCTAATTCATCTCTCGTTCCTGGAGAATTATCAGAGAGAACACTGCTAATCACTTTGAAAGCATCATAGGCACGCATTTCAATGAGTCTAGGTTTAATTTTATAGCGGTCGATAAAGCTATTAACAAATGTCTTATCTTTAATACTAAAATCATCTCCGACAAAGTAGAGTGATCCTAATTTATAACTCTCTCTACTTAAGGCCTGAGATCTCCAACTAGGCCCTCCGATAATATTTAAATTAAAAGCATCAAAGTAAGTGAATGATGGAATGATCTGTAGTGCTTCATTTGGAAACGCTGGCATAAAGACCCAATCAAAATCAATAATTGGTTTTAGGTTTTGAATTCTTCTCGTTGAATGATTCTTTTCTAAGGAGTGAATGTCTTCCATTATGGCAAGCTCTTCTTCTCTCTCCCTCTTATACTTAAGACCTAAGAGCTTTTGAATTGTTTCTCTATGATCCGTTTTATTCTTGTCGTAAGTTTTTACATCAGTAACTTTAACTTGATGAATTCTCGCTTTCCTCCAAAACTCATCAACATAAGCACGTCCTCTTTCAGAATCTGGATAAATAACAGCGGCCTTCTTTCCAAAGTGAGCAAGCATTTTTTCAGAGAAGAGGTTATCAATCAACGACTCTACAGAACCTGGAATCTCTAGAAGAAGGTGATTCTTTTCTTCTTTTGGAAGATAGATCTGCGAAAGAGAAATAAAGAATACACCATGCTTTCTCGCCTCTAAGTATTCCTTTGTTGCTTCTGAAGAAAATAACCCACCAATTATGACAGAAACATAATTTTTTTCAACCAGCTCTTTAACCCTATAAGCTCCTACAACTCCACTTCCTTCACTATCTTTAACGAAAATTTCAAATGGAGGCTTTCCTTCAAATTTATTATTTAGCTCTCTAATACCATTATCAATTCCAATGAGTGCTCTTTTACCAAACTCAACTTTATCACCACTATTTGGTAAAATGACTCCAATTGAATGAGGATTCATTTTTGTAAAGTTATCTAATCTAAATTGAAAATTTGCGATTAAAAGAGAAACTTCTTGAAAGTTTTTATAGCGATCCTCTACCCATCCAAGTAAATCCTTGGCTTCATCTTTCTTACCTTTGTAGTAGAGCTTTTCTGCTTCCAGATATCCAAGGTATCCCACAACAAGAAAAGGCTCATCTTCAAATTCTTGTAAAATTCTCTTCTTTTGATTTTCTTCTAACTGAAAGAATGATCCCATCAGCTTTTCATACATAACTTCGGACTTTAATCCACTTAACGTATCAATTGGAGAGAGATACCAAATAATAGATCTCATCGCATTAGATGGCTTATCTAACTCATTCGCTAAATTATAATTTAACTTATGATACTTCTTACTTTCTGCAGCTTCTAGGTTTTTAAATTCAGTAATCGAAAGAGTTGAGAAGGCCTTATCAAGATAACCCATTTTATAATATGAACTAGCTAGATTTAGATGAATCTGTGCCGTTAAATTCTTATCTAATCTAGAAGATGAAAGGGCCATTTCAAAGTTATAGATCCCCTGCTCGTAGTTCTTCTCACCGAAGTTAATAACACCAATGAGGTTTCGCCTCAAGGCCTTCTCAGTTGGAAGAAGTGTTTCTGTTTGATAAGCCTGAAGTTTCTTTAGAGCAATTTCAGACTGCCCCTTTTTATAATCCTCTTTTACGGCATTAATAAATGTCATAAATTTCTCTGTATAAAGATCACTTGGATCGCTTCCAGAAAGTAAGGAGATTCCCGAACATGAGCAAAGGGCGAGTAATATTATTGTCGAAATGAATTTTTTCATAGTGAATTCTCTTTTAGTCCGTTAAAAGTAGAAAACAATTGTACGATATGCAAAAAGAAAGGGCTAGGCTGTTTTAAGCGACACATATTGTTAAAACACTAAGTTTAAGTAAAAAATACTCGAATTCTTACTAAGTTATTCTAAGTTGTGTAAGAAAGTCAGATGAAAAAACTTATTTTCCTAATACTACTTTACTCATCTAATAGCTTTTCAACGGTTACTCTCGAAGAATTCAACCTCTTAAAAGTTGCTATTCACAAATCATTTCTTATTTTAAGACCAAGCAGCGATCATAAACTTACTATAAACCTAACAACTAATCTTCCAGATAATTACTGGTGGAACCTAGACGTTGCTCACGCCTCTTATTCAAGATTAGATAATACTCACAATATATTTATCTTTGGTGGATTTGCTCGATTAGAAGAAATGACTCTTGATGGGCTCGCAATTACAGCCTGCCACGAGCTGGGTCATGGAATTGGTGGCCCTCCATATAAGTCTTCAGGTTCTTCAATGGAAGGTCAAGCAGACTACTTTGCAACAAAGATCTGCCTACCTATAGTCTTTAATTATCTTGAAGCTAGCTCGACTTCAACAGAGACTCCATTTAATTTAGAATTTTGTTCTAATAGTGAAGACTTTAGCTTTTGCCTTAGAGCACTTACCGCCCTTGAAAGTGATATTTTCTTTTACAAGACACTAGGTGATGTGGTTCATTTTGAAACACCTGCTACTGAACTAGCTACTCTACTTGATTACTCACCAACATATTATCCTAGCTCTCAATGCCGTCTAGATACTTCTTTAAATGGTATTTTAGGACTGAAGCGTCCTGGCTGCTGGTATCCTGAAATTAATTAAGTTGAAAAAAATAAAGCCTCTAACGAGGCCTTATTATTATTGAAATAAATTTTTTACTTTATCAAAGAATCCATTACTCATTGGATGAGAAGAGTCGCTATCAAAACTTGCTAATTGCTGAAATAATTCTTCCTGCTCTTTAGTTAGCTTTTGTGGTGTTTCAACATGAATATGCATGATCTGATCACCATTTCCATAACCACCAAGGCGTTGAATTCCTTTTCCTTTAAGTCTCATCTTCTTTCCAGATTGAGTTCCTGTTGGAACTTTTACTGAAACTTTTCCATTGAGAGTTGGAACTTCTACCTCGGCCCCAAGTGCTGCCTGAGAAAATGAAACTGGAATCGTGCAATGAACATCAAAGCCATCTCTTTCAAAGAGGTCATGTTCTTTAATGTCAATTACAACATATAAATCACCGGACGGTCCGCCCTTAGATCCAGCATCGCCTTCTCCAGTAAGCTTGAGTCTTTGCCCATGGTCAATTCCACCAGGAACTTTTACCTCAAGTTCAGTCTTCTTTCTTGTTCTTCCATCTCCATGACAAGTTCCGCATGGATCACTAACTGTTTGACCTGCACCAGAACACTTTGGACATGTCTGAGAGACTGTGAAAAAGCCTTGTTGCCTTCTCACTTCACCCATTCCACCGCACATATCGCAGTTAACAGGCTGAGAGCCGTCTTTACCACCGGTTCCATTACAAGTCCCACACTCAGCAAGTCTTGTTAGGCTAATATTTTTCTCGCAACCAAAAGCAGCTTCAGAAAAATCTACTTCTAGAGACATTTGCAGGTCATTTCCTGGTCGAGCGGCAGAACGTCTACGTCCGCCTCTACCTCTTCCTCCTCCTCCTCCGAAAATATCACCAAAGATATCTCCAAGATCTCCGAAGTCACCAAATCCACCTCCACCTCCACCGAAGCCTCCTCCGCCAAAACCACCGCCTTGACCATCAACTCCAGCATGACCAAATTGATCATAACGAGATTTCTTATTATCATCTAAAAGAACTTCTGCGGCTTCTGAAGCCTCTTTGAACTTTGCTTCAGCCTCTGCGTTGTCAGGATTTCGATCAGGGTGATACTTCATCGCTTTTTTTCTGTAGGCTTTTTTGATTTCGTCCTTACTAGCGCCCTTCTCTACCCCAAGAGTTTCGTAATAATCTCTCTTACTCATAATCTTCCTTATATGAGGAAGAGGTGTTGGATGATTTTACTCACCGAACACCTCTGCATCTTTATTAAAATTCTTTATATAGACTTAAACTTCTTTAAAGTCTGCATCAACAACATCATCGTCGTCTTTCTTCGCTTGAGCTCCAGCTTCTGCACCTGGTTGTCCCGCTCCCATATCTGGTCCCGGCTGACCTTCAGCACCTGGCTGCTGATACATTTGCTCTGCAATTTTATGAGAAGCATTCTGAAGTCTTTCTTGCTCAGCCTTTAACTCATCAAGAACTTCTGATTGTAGTTTTCCTTTCGCAGCTTCGATTGCAGCTTCAAGTTCTTTCTTATCACCTTCAGCTATTTTATCTCCACCATCTTTAATCATTTTTTCGCTACTAAGGATTAAAGCGTCTAAACCATTTCTAGTATCTACAATTTCTCTTCTCTTAGCATCTGAATCCTTATTCGCTTCCGCTTCTTTAACCATTCTTTCGATTTCTTCTTCAGAAAGTCCTGAACCGGCAGTGATTTTAACTTCTTGTTTATTACCTGTCGCTTTATCAACTGCAGATACGTTAACAATACCGTTAGCATCAATATCAAAAATAACTTCAACTTGAGGAACACCTCTTGGAGCTGGAGCAATTCCTGAAAGATCAAATCTACCAAGAGTTTTATTATCATTAGCAAACTCTCTTTCACCTTGAAGCACGTGAATAGAAACTGCTGGTTGATTATCTTGAGCTGTTGAGAATACTTGTGATTTCTTCACAGGAATAGTTGTGTTCTTTTCGATAATTTTAGTTGTAACACCACCAAGAGTTTCAATACCAAGAGATAGAGGAGTAACATCTAAAAGAAGAACATCCTTAACATCACCAGCTAGGACACCACCTTGAATAGCTGCACCTGCTGCAACAACTTCATCCGGGTTAACACCTTTTGAAGCATCTTTACCAAAGATTTCTCTAACTCTCTCTTGAACAGCTGGCATTCTAGTAGAACCACCAACAAGAATTACCTCATGGATTTCGTTCTTATCTAGACCAGAGTCTTCAAGACAAGTTAAACATGGTCTTGCAAGGGCTTCTAAATCTTTAGCAATTAGAGATTCAAATTTTGCTCTAGAAAGATTGATGTTTAAATGTTTTGGCCCTGAAGCATCAGCAGTAATAAATGGTAGATTTACATCAGTACTATTTACATTTGAAAGCTCATGCTTTGCTTTCTCAGCAGCTTCTTTAAGTCTTTGAAGTGCCATCTGATCTTTTCTAAGGTCTATTCCTTCTGTCTTATTAAATTCTTCAGCTAGAAAGTTGATGATATCTTCATCAAAGTTCTCTCCACCTAGGAATGTATCACCGTTAGTTGCCTTAACTTCGAAAACACCATCAGTAGTAATTTCAAGGATAGAGATATCAAATGTACCACCACCAAGGTCAAATACAGCGATATTCTTATCTACTTTTGAATCAAGACCGTAAGCAAGTGCCGCAGCCGTTGGCTCGTTGATAATTCTCTTAACTTCAAGACCTGCAATTTTACCTGCGTCTTTTGTTGCTTGTCTTTGAGCATCATTAAAGTAAGCAGGTACTGTAATAACTGCTTCAGAAACTGATTCACCTAGATAGTCTTCTGCTGCTTTCTTAAGTTTTTGAAGAACGATTGCTGAAATTTCTTGTGGAGACATTTCTTTACCGTCAACTTTTACCCAAGCATCACCATTTTTATTTGCAAAAATTTCAAATGGAGCAACGCTAGCAAATTTCTTCGCTTCAGGAGTATCGGCCTTACGACCAATAAGTCTTTTAATTCCATATAAAGTTTTAGTTGGGTTTGTAACCGCTTGTCTCTTTGCAACTTGACCTACAAGAGTGTCACCGTTATTTGCAAAACCAATCACTGAAGGAGTTGTATTATGCCCTTCTGCATTTGCAATAATTTTATACTTTCCGTTTTCAAGAACTGAAACACAAGAGTTTGTAGTTCCTAAATCAATTCCAATAATTTTACCCATGGTAATCTCCTTAATTAAATATATATTAGTTCTTTGTTATTACTACTTTTGCCGCTCTTATAAGACGACCATTTAAAATATAACCTTTTTGAAACTCTGAGATAATTTCATCGTCTTTCTTTCCTTCTGCCGGCTGCTGAGCCATTGCTTCATGAAAATTAGGATCAAAGATTTTCCCAACAGATTCTACTTCTGTTAAACCATTTCCCAATAAGACATCAGAGAATTGTTTCTTAACCATATCTACACCAATGTAAATATTTTTAACTTTCTCATCTTCATCATTAGAAATTGCCATTAATGTTCTATCTAAATTATCTAAAACATCCAAAAGAGAAGATAAGATTTTCTCATTACCGTATTTAAGAAGATTATCAGTTTCTCTAGCTTGTCTTTTTTTAAGATTTTCCATTTCTGCAGCTAAGTAATAAAACTTTGCTTTGAAATCTTCTTGTTCAGCTTGAGCTTTCTCTTCTTCAGTTAACTCTTCCTTCTTATCTTTTGTTTCCAAAGTCTCAACATTATCATTTTCCATTTCTTCCGAAACTGGTGCGCTCTCTTCAACTTTAGTTTCTAAATTCTCTGTATTTTCCGTAGTCATTTTTTCTCTGCTCCTAAAGCGTTTTAATTTCTCCCACATAAGATGGGAGCTGTAGGCCCAGTGTCAATGTTAGAAAAAATAAAAATATTTCTCTTTATAAATACTTAGTGATTACAGAGCCTTATAGTTGGCACATACATTGAATATATAAAGGTAACTAAGAGCTAGATAAACCCTAAGTATCTTAAATTACGAAAACATCATTGTTAGGAACTTGACCAGTGTCGAAAATAAAGACGATTCTTCTATTCATACTTTTCTCCTGTAATACACTTGCTGGTGGAATTGATATATCTAAGGAATATCTTCTTTCTAAAACTCAAATTCAGAGCCAATCCTTCAATAAGGACCTACTTTTAAGTTACTTAAGGTCCCAGACTATTCTCTTGATTCCAGGAGTACTATCAGAATCATTTCGCTCAGACTCCAATCAGAAAATCAAAGTAGATTACTTCTTGGGTGAAATTTTCAATGATCATGAAGACTGGCTAATCGAAGAAGGCCTTAAATATGAAATTCTAGACATTGAATCCGAATCTTCACCTACAGAGAATAAAGATTTTATCATAGAAGTTATAGAAAGCTTACCTAGTAATGTCATCATCTTCACTCACAGCAAAGGCGGATTAGATACTTTTGCAGCACTCTCAAGTAGGCCTGACCTCTTAAAAAAAATAACAGGAGTTATAACCGTTCAAACTCCCTTTAGAGGATCTCCTGTCGCTGATGCTTTCGCAGGCAACTTTGTGACAAAGAAAATAGGGAAATGGTTATTTAACTTTCTTGGAGGTTCAGAAGATGGATTCTTAAGTCTCACGACCAAGAATTCAAAAGAAAGAAATAGCGTATTAAAGAACGATTACCAAAGAATTATAAGAGAAATTCCCGTCATAAACTATGGTTCTTTTAAAGAAGATACTTTTGGATGGGATACTCCTCTTGAACTCTTTAGGGATTATACCCAGATAAAGATAGGAAGAAACGATGGAGTCGTTCCACTTCAAAGTGCACTTCTAGACGATACTTACCAAGTGACAGAGTCGGGTGTTGACCATTTAAATAGTGTTACCAATACCAGTGGTGTGAGAAAAGTTTCAATACTTCCACAACTTAATTACAAAAAGAGTTGGACCTTTGATAGAAAATCTCACTTTCAGGCACTGCTAGAGAGTCTTCGAAAAGTTTCATATTAATCCATATTTAAAGAGATCATTCATTAGTGAATCGAGTAAGAGAAATCCTTTTGAATTTAAACTCACTCTTGTTTCCACTCTCTCCTTTAAGTATCCTAAAGCTTCCCACTCATCTAGTAATTTAACGAGCTTAACAGAATCATTAGTAATCAAGGCGAGATCATAGAGTTGATTTATACGAAGCCCCATATAGACTTCTTCTAGCTTCAGCTCATCAGCACTTAAGACTTCTTCAGAAAATTCTCCTTTAGAAACTTTCCATTTATATCTAATGCCTGATTCCTTTAGAAATCCTGTTGCAGAAGCTCCAAGTGCCGCTACAGACTCGCTTCTCCAATACATTAAGTTATGCTTAGACTCTTTACCACTCTTTGCAAAATTTGAAACCTCGTAGTGGTCAAAGCCGTGAGATTCAAGAAAGTGAGCAACTTCTAAGTATTCTTTTTCAATATATTCTTCATTAGGGAGATCATTCTTATGAATGTATCCGGCCTTTGTTGTTAGAATATAGAGACTAATATGTTCTGGATTAAATTTTAAAATTTCAGAAAGCTCAGCGATGATATCTCTATTATATTTTTCAGAAAATGGAAGTCCCAACATAAAATCAACTGAGAAGTGAAGCTTATTACCTGAAAAGAATTTCAATGTATCAAATACGTCATCAATACTATGAACACGATCGATAATTTTCAAAAAGTTTGCGTTTAAAGATTGAATGCCTAGAGAGTAACGATTTACTCCAGTATTCTGCCAAGCAGAGAGTCCTTCATCAGTCCATGCTCCGGGATTAACTTCTAGAGTAAATTCTGCCCTAGGGCTCAATTTAATATTTCTTTCAAGAAGAAAATTTTTCAAAAATTCAGCGCCTCTCTTATCCCAAAGAGAAGGTGTCCCCCCCCCTAAATAGAGCGTATTTAAAAGATTTATTTCAGAATTATTTTTGGAAAATAATTTCAAAAGCTCCGAATAGCCCTCTAATAAAGATCTTTCAAATACTTCATACTCAACATCTTTGTTTTTTGGGATATTCTTATAGAAATCACAGTAGTTACATAAGTGTCGACAAAAAGGAAAATGAATGTAAAGTGAGTCTACATGGTGAATTTTCAATTTTTTACCTTAAAAAAAAGCTGCCTTAATCTATAATAGAATGAGTTTAAAATAATCAAAATAGGATATATATGCAACATGATCAAATGACACTAAAAAATGGGCTTGAAACACTCTTTATCGACTTTCCAGGATCAACGAGCTCCAGTGTCCAAATTTGGTTTAAAGCAGGATCGGCCCTAGAGGCGAAGAAAGACGAGGGTATCGCTCACTTTCTTGAGCATATGTTCTTTAAGGGAACAAAAACAAGGCCAGGCGCAGCTATTGCTCACGAGGTTGAATCATTTGGTGGTGAAGTAAATGCCTTCACTTCGTTTGATTATACCTGCTATTACATTAACTCTCCAAACTCAAAAATTATTCCAACAACTGACATTCTTCTCGATATGGTTGCAAACCCAATGTTTAAAAAAGAAGATTTTAATCCAGAAATTGGTGTTGTCTTTGAGGAATATAGACGCTCACAAGATAACCCAAACCAATTCTCATTTCAAAAAATTCAAGGCAGTAGCTTTACTGGTGGGTACTCTCACCCAATTCTTGGAACAGAGAAAACGATCCTTAAGTTTAATAGAGAGCAACTCCAGGACTTTAGAAAGAAGCACTACAATTTAAATAATGCCCTACTTGTTGTTTCCGGAGATCTCAAAGAGAAAGCGAAAATAATTAAAGCAATTGAGAAGTATAAACTACCGAAGGGTGATTCTTCAGTATTTCCAAAATTTAAATTAAAAAATAAACCAACAATAAGTGTTCACAAAAAAGATGTGAGAATGTCACAACTAACACTAACAATTCAAGGCCCAGCTTACGCTGACTCAAACGCTGCGGCAGAAGACTTGGCACTTAGTACTCTAGGGCACGGTGAAACTTCAAGACTTCATAGAAAATTAGTACTCGATGGAACTCTTTCTAATGGAGCTTCAAGCTCAACCATGTTCATGTCCAAAGGTGGTGTTCACTTTTTAAGAGTAAGTCTTCCCCACAAGAATTTAAAGAAAGCGTTAAAGAGATTAGAACTTATTTTCAAAGATCTAGTTAAACAAGGTCTAAAGAAAGATGAAATAACGAAAATCCAAAACCAATATGTAGCTTCAAAGATTTATGAAAAAGAATCTCTTGAATCTTATGCCTTCTCTCTAGGGCACGGCTTCGCTCAAGCGGGAAATATTAACTGTGAAGAAGATTTCATCAATAGAATTAAAAGTACTTCTATCACAGAAGTAAATCAGACTTTTAAAGAAATATTTTCGAGACCTATTCACATTTCGCTCCAAGTTCCTCAAAAGACGGACTTAGAAAAGACTCAAAAAATTCTAAAAGAGTTTCAAGAAAATACTTCAAAGCTAAAAGATCTTGCAAAGGATACAAATGTTAAAGAAAGAGGAATAACTTCTAAATTTGATCCTCAAGTAAGAGTCATAGAACTAAAGAAAGGTATTTCTCTACTTTATAGACATAATCCTCTCAATCCAACTTTTGTACTACATACATACTTAAAAGGTGGATTAACAGAAGAGACAAAGAAGAATAACGGGATCTACCATCTCTTAAGTGGGACAATCTCCAAGGGTCATAAAGAAAAATTCTACGATGAACTAAAAGAAGAGCTTGAAAATAAATCGGCTCACATATCGGGGTTTACAGGAAAAAATGCTTACGGAATCACGATGCATGGACTCACTGAAAATGCTCCTGGACTTTTTCAGGACTTCTTTTCAACTCTAACTAAGCCAAACTTTGAGCAGAAGTTTATTGATCATGAAAAAGAAATGACTTTAAGACATATTGAAAATCAAGAAGAAGATCCAATTAGACATTGTTTTGGAAAAGTTAATGAGTATGCCTTCAAAGGTCATCCTTATAGTTTGAATATTCTCGGTTCCGTTGAAAATATAAACAAGCTAAAGAGAGAAGATTTAATTAATCTTCACAACGAAAACTTAAAGAATAAAGAAATTCTTATTAGTTACTGTGGAGACCTTTCTCTTGAAGAGGTCATGAATATGGTTAATAAAGAAACCAAAGAGCTTGAAAAGAGATCAAAGAATAAATTTGTGACAAAAGAAGTGAGACCAGAAGTTGGAAAGAAGCATTTTATAAAATTTGATAGAGAACAAACACAGATATTTCACTTTATCCCAAGCGCAAAACTTGGAAAGAAAGAAAATATTGTTTTAAAAATGATCGCAACTCACCTATCAGGGCAATCAAGTGAATTATTTGTTGAAGTGAGGGATAGGCAAGGTCTCTGCTACTCTGCTCAACCTATCCATTTTACCGCTCTTGAAGCTGGTTACTGGGGAATCTATATGGCCTCTGGTCATGACAAGGTAAAGCCTGCGATTAAAGCGATTAAAGAAATTTTAAATAACCTAAGAGATAAAGGCCTATCGAAGAAAGACTTCAATAGAATAAAGAAAATGATTGAAGGACAATCTCTTTTAAATGTTCAAACTAATGAAGACTACGCCAATATCTACTCTGTTCCAACGCTTCAAGGCCTAGGGCTTGATTGGTATCATGAAGGAAATATCGACATCGGTAAAATTACTTACGAAGAATTTCAAAATGAAATTAAGAAAGTATTCAAAAGAAAGTGGAATACAATTATTGTAGGAAGAGAAGACGCTTAATATCCTTTTTAGGAGGCGATCCAAATAAGATCGTCTTCTTTATTATTGCTTGAATACTCTTTTGAAAGAAGTTCCATTAATAAAGTCACATTAGAAAACTTCTTTGAGAACTCATTGTAAAAAGAATCTACGTCATAGAAAGAGGGAACAAGATTATTTAATTTTGAATAGGCTGCCTGCCCAATACTTCTATAATAGCTGACATCAACAATTTTCTTATTTAATGAATCTGAAAAGAAACCGCAAACGAAGAGTGCTGTATCTCCCACATCTTTCAATTCCCTAATTCTCATCTTCCGAGAAAGATGAGTCGATTCCATTAATTTAATCCCAAGAATTTTCTCCGATGTCCTCCCTCCCTTCTCTTCAAAGAATTCTTGGGCCACACCAAACTTGTCCATAACAAGGCTTGAATAGAAAATATCTTCTTTAGAAAGAGGTGTTGAATACTTTTGATTTAATTGAAGCAATTGATCGAAGAAATAGCTCTGTAGGCTCGTTTCAAGTATGAGATTATTAGGTAAGCTTGCTGACATCAATTCTCCTTACGAAGTTTCAATTAGTTAGATAGAAGTCTTCCGACAACTTACTAACCTATTAAAATTGTAACACACTGCCCCTACAGAAGGAATTCTGCATTTTTTTCCATTACTTAGAAAATGCAAAGTGTGCAAAAGTGCCAAATTTTTGCTAGTTTTAAGGCTCATTATTTTTAATAAAAAGTGGAGCATCATGAAATCTGTTAATGACTGGAAAGAACTTGCGACGAAAGAGCAAAGGGGAAAATCTCCAGACACCCTCATAACGAAATCCGCCGAAGGCATAGATATTAAACCTCTCTACACAAGAGAAGATATTGAAGCATTCGACAACACAAATACTATGCCCGGTTTTGCTCCCTTTATAAGAGGACCAAGAGCAACGATGTATACAGGTAGACCTTGGACAATTAGACAGTATGCCGGATTCTCTACCGCCGAAGAATCAAATGCTTTTTACAGAAAAGCACTTGCAGCTGGAGGACAAGGTGTTTCAGTTGCTTTTGATTTGGCCACTCACAGAGGCTATGACTCCGATCATCCAAGAGTAAGTGGTGATGTTGGAAAGGCCGGTGTTGCTATTGATAGTGTTGAGGATATGAAAGTTCTCTTTGATTCAATTCCACTTGATAAAGTTTCTGTTTCAATGACAATGAACGGAGCTGTTCTTCCTATTCTTGCCAACTATATTGTTGCCGCAGAAGAGCAAGGTGTTTCAAAAGACAAGCTCTCTGGAACAATTCAAAATGATATTTTAAAAGAGTTTATGGTTAGAAATACTTATATCTACCCGCCTGCTCCATCAATGAAGGCCATTGCAGATATTTTTGAATACACATCAAAGAATATGCCTAAGTTTAATTCCATTTCAATTTCTGGATATCATATTCAAGAAGCTGGTGCCGACAATGCTCTAGAGCTTGCCTACACCTTAGCTGATGGACGAGAGTATATTGAAACTGCAATTGCAGCAGGTATGAATATTGACGACTTTGCCCCAAGACTTTCATTCTTCTTTGGAATTGGAATGAATTTCTATATGGAAATTGCAAAACTTAGAGCAGCGAGAATGCTCTGGTCAGAAATAGTTAGTGAGTACGAACCAAAAGATATTAAATCGACGATGCTTAGAACTCACTGTCAAACATCAGGTTGGTCACTTACCGAACAAGATCCATATAATAATGTTATTAGAACAACAGTCGAAGCGATGGCCGCTGTATTTGGAGGGACACAGTCTCTTCACACAAATGCGCTTGATGAAGCCGTTGCTCTTCCGACGGAATTCTCTGCTCGAATTGCTAGAAATACACAAA
Organism: Halobacteriovorax sp. JY17; assembly: GCF_002753895.1. Classification (NCBI taxonomy): domain Bacteria; kingdom Pseudomonadati; phylum Bdellovibrionota; class Bacteriovoracia; order Bacteriovoracales; family Halobacteriovoraceae; genus Halobacteriovorax; species Halobacteriovorax sp. JY17. The sequence goes on from NZ_NJER01000003.1 coordinate 396,453, forward strand.
TTATTCTTCAAGAAGAAACAGGAATTACCAATGTTGTCGACCCATGGGGTGGCTCTTATATGATGGAAACTCTCACTAACGAAATTGCCGATAGAGCAAGAGAGTTAATGGAAGAGGTTCATCAACTTGGAGGGATGGCCAAAGCAATTGAGTCCGGTGTTCCAAAACTTAAAATTGAAGAAGCTGCCGCTATCAAACAAGCCAAAATTGATAGAGGAGAACATACAATTGTCGGCGTAAATAAATATAAAGTTGAAAACGATGAAGAGATCGAAATTCTTGAAATTGATAATACTGCTGTAAGAGATTCTCAAATTAAAAGACTAGAAGAACTTAGAAAAGAAAGAGATCATAAAAAAGTCGCTGACGCACTAGAGGCCCTCACTCAATACGCTAAAACAGGTATTGGAAATGGTCTTGAACTAGCAGTAAATGCAGCCAGACTTCGCTGTACTGTTGGAGAAATATCAGAGGCCTTAGAAGTTCACTGGGGAAGATATAAAGCAAACTCAGGTACTGTTTCAGGTGTTTATGGAAGTGCCTACGAAGAAGACGAGAATTGGAATATGATTAAAGAAAGAATAGCTGAATTTGAAAAAGAGCACGGAAGAAGACCAAGAATGCTTGTTGCCAAAATGGGACAAGATGGTCACGACCGAGGAGCAAAGGTTATTGCTACGGCCTACGCTGACGTTGGGTTTGATATTGATCTTGCTCCACTTTTTTCCACACCTGAAGAAGTTGCCAAACAAGCTGTTGAAAACGATGTTCACGTCATTGGAGTTTCTTCACTCGCTGCTGGCCATAAAACTCTCATTCCATCTTTAATTCAAGAACTAAAGAAACTCGGAGGAGAAGATATTGTTGTCGTTGCCGGAGGTGTTATTCCAAAGCAAGATTATGACTTCCTCTATAAGGCTGGTGTTAAAGGAATCTATGGTCCAGGAACGGCCATTCCTTACGCGGCTGAAGATGTTCTTAAACATATTGAAGAGACTAAAAAGTAATAATGATAGAAGTAAATGCGAAAAATATTCTTGCAGGAAATAGACGAGCTCTTGCTAAGGCCATTACTCTTTTAGAAAGTAAGAGAGATGACCATAGAGTTCAAGGACAGCAACTACTAGAAGAAGTACTTCCCTCTTCTGGGAAAAGTATTCGAATAGGTATTACAGGAACTCCTGGTGTTGGAAAATCTACCTTCATAGAGACTTTTGGTCTCTATCTTATTTCTAAAGGACATAAAGTCGCAGTTCTTGCTGTAGACCCAAGCTCACCAATTTCAGGTGGAAGTATTATGGGCGATAAAACAAGAATGGAAAAACTCTCACAAAATGAGAGCGCTTTTATTAGACCGTCTCCTTCCTCTGGAAGTCTTGGTGGAGTCGCGGGAAAAACAAGAGAGACAGCTCTTCTTTGTGAAGCTGCTGGTTATGACGTCATTCTCATCGAAACCGTTGGGGTTGGACAGTCTGAATATGAAGTTGCTTCAATGGTAGATTTCTTTCTAGTTCTCATGCTTCCAAATGCAGGTGATGAGCTTCAAGGAATAAAGAAAGGAATTTTAGAATTAGCAGACTCCATTGTTATTAACAAAGTCGATGGGGATTCTCTAAACTTGGCGAATCAAACAAAGGCCCACTACACGGGAGCACTTCAAATCATTCACCCAACTTCTTTTTGGAAGCCCGAGGTTCAACTAATCTCATCATTAGAGAATAAGAATATTGACGGCGTTTGGGAGATGATCCAAAGGTATAAAACTGAGGCTTCATCTAACGGAGAACTTCAAGAGAAGAGAGTAAAACAAAATAAGAATTGGATGCAGAAATTAATAGTAGACCTTTTAGATATAAGACTTAAGCAACATTCAAAAGTAAGCAAGGAACTTCCTTTACTTGAAAAGAAAGTCGTGGAAGGAAAGACAACTCCTTTCCTAGCAGCTAATAAAATCGTAGAACTTTTTTTAAAATAGGGCCGTTTATGAAAGTATTATTTGTCATATCTTCAATTTTTGTCACTCTATCCACAATGGCCAAGAGAGAAATTCATTGTGTTGTTAACGACGTATATGCACCATATTCAGATATCCTTTTAAAGCAAACAAAAGGCAATAAATACAAAATGGAGACCTTCTCTCAAGAAAACTTACTGTTAGAAGATACTGTTTCTTATACATTTTCAAGAAGAGCTAGAGTAACAACATTTTCAAGTAAGAATTCTAAGATAAACGCTGTTGGTTTAGTGTATAATAAGGGTGTAAGAAGCCAATTTACGATCCCTGAGATCTCCAAGCTACCGTACAATGGCCTCTGTAAGCTTTATAAGAAGTAGGTTAAATATCTATGACAAAAGAAATTAAAAAGAAGACGTTAAGGGAAGGGTTTAGAGCTAATAACAAGATGCTTAAAGAGATCTTTCTCCTCATTAAGAAGAATAAGAAATGGTGGCTCATGCCTATATTCTTTGTCTTTGCAATCTTAAGTTTATTTATAACACTTGCAGGAGGAAGCTCTATTCTACCTGCAATTTACGCTCTTTTCTAAAAAGGGTATTTTAATGATTGAGGGTCAAACTCTTCGCTATATCTTGTCATATAGGAATCTTGTCCCTCAATAAAATTTTTCTTCATAGGATCTTTTCCTATGATTTTCATAAAAACCCCAATTGGACTTAAAAGCAGAAAGTAACTTATAAATAAGAGAAGGCTTCCCTTTACGTAGGTTAATATATTTGAGAGAAATGTCCACGGGTGATAGAAAATTAACAAAGCCTTTAGAAAAGTAAACCTAAGAACAAGAGTTAAGGTAGCGAGGTAAAAAGGAATATAAGAAACTTCATACTTCCAAACCCAAGGAAGAATGAGCCCTATGACAACTGCGAGAATAAAGGTAAATTGGTAACCAAATGACTTTAATTCTCTTTCTGAAATCTTCCTCTTTTCTTGAACTTGTTTCTTTCCACTTATTTCTTCAGTCGTATACTTTTTAAATTTATTCTTATCTTGTCTATCTTTATAAAGAATATAATCCTCAAGAACTAGGACATCCATTTCTGTATTCATAAAGCAATTAATGGCATCCTGAGGAGACAAGACAATAGGCTCTCCTCTAATATTAAATGAGGTATTAATTACTAAAGGTGTGCCAGTTAGCTCATGAAATCTTTCTATTAAACTATAAAAACGCCTATTAGATTTCTTTGAAACAGTCTGAAGTCTAGCCGACAAATCGACATGAGTAACTGCGGGAATAGTTGAGTCTACCCCCTCTAGTTTCTTCAACAACTCACTTCCATTGTCTATATTCTTTGCCCCTTTAACCTGTGCTGTAAATAACATATAAGGAGATATACCAGCGAAGTCAAAGAAGTCAGATACTTTCTCTTCTAAAACTGCGGGGGCAAAAGGTCTAAAAGATTCTCTATACTTTATTTTTAAATTTAGCTTCTTTTGCATTTCAAAACTTCGAGGATCTGCAAGGATAGACCTATTTCCAAGCGCCCTTGGTCCATACTCAGCTCTGCCCTGAAACCAACCTAAGACATTACCTTTTTTAATTTCTTCTGCTGCAAGGTTTTCAATACAATTACTTTTTGAATAATCACACCCCATCTCTTTTAAGGCAGACTCAACTTCATCATTTGTATATGAAGGCCCTAATAAAGAACTTTTCATCGAGTCTTCCTTTAGAAGAACTCTCTCATTCCCAAGCACTTGATACCAACTTATGAGTGCCGCCCCCAAGCTTCCCCCAGCATCTCCAGCTGCAGGCTGTATCCAAATTTTTTCAAATATTCCCTGCTTCTTTAATTCACCATTGGCCACACAATTTAAAGCAACTCCACCAGCTAGACAGAGAGAGTTTAGACCAGTCTCGCTCTTCAGTGTTTTAGCGAGTAAGAGAACCACTTTCTCCGTTACTTTTTGAACACTTGCCGCAATATCCATATGAAACTGCTCTATCTCATCTATTGATGTTCTCTCTTTCCTTCCAAATAGATCAGAGAACTTCTTATTTGTCATAACTAGATCTGTCGCAAATGCGAAGTAGGCCATATTCAATTGGAACGATCCATCTGGCTTTATCTCTATTAGCTCTTTCTCAATAAGATCTACATATTTGGCTTCTCCATATGGAGAGAGTCCCATCATTTTATATTCGCCATTATTTACTTCAAAACCAAGATAGTAAGTGAACGCAGAATAGAGCAGTCCTATTGAGTGAGGAAAGTCTATCGCCCAAATTTTTCTAAGTTTATTCCCCTCTCCTATCCAAGCAGAGGCAGTATGCCACTCTCCGACACCATCAAGGCAGAGAACCGCCGCAGACTCAAAAGGACTTGGATAAAAAGCTGATGCTGCGTGCGAGAGATGATGTTCACTAAAGAGTATCTCCTGCTCTCCACTCCAACTTGGATCAAGAGACTCAAGGTTCTTTCTCAAGGTTTTTTCTAAGAAAATTTTCCCATTAAACCATTCAGGAAGAGAAGCTTTATAAAAACTCCATCCCATAGGAGCAAAAGAAACATATGTTTCAAGTAATCTTTCAAACTTTGTAAGAGGTTTATCGTAGAATATTATAGAATCAATATCTGAGAGAGTAATTCCGTTTGAGCTTAAGCAAAATTCTATCGCATTCCGTGGAAATTCTTTATCGTGTTTAATTCTAGTAAATTTCTCTTCTTCAATTGAAGAAAGAATTACTCCGTCTTTTATCAATGTTGCCGCACTATCATGATAGAAGGCCGAAATTCCAATTACCAAACTCATTATTTATCAAAAACCTGTTTAAAGAAAAAGCTCTTTAGATTTTGCCAAACGGAGTGTAGGCACCTGCCCCAAAAGCTCATTTGAGGAAATTCAATTTTTAATCTATTAGAGACAGGAATCATTCTTGTCTCTGTGACAAAGGAGCTTACTTTATTTTTAATATTACAGCAGTCTTCTTTATTGTCCCAGAGATCCTGATCTTTCCAAAAATAACTCTCTCCTAAGCCTAGATAACAAGTTGTAAATTCAATACCATTATCCTGACATCTCTTCTTTAAAATTTCATAGTACTTTCTGATCTCCGAATTTGAATAAGTAAATCCTTCCCCCATCTCTTTCATTTCGCCAGACATAAATCCCATAAGGTCTACACCAGTTTTCTCGGTAATTAAGTTGACTACTTTCATATCAAGATGAACAAATCCCGTTAAAAGTGACTTACAGCCGTACTTAGCAAGAGTATTAATATATTCAAATTCAAAGAACCCTGTCCTTATGTCAGAACTTAAACTTCTAGATAATACTCCATCTGGATAAATTGGAAAAAGAGGATTTAACCTAACCGTACACCAAACCCCTCGGTCCGTTAAAGTTTTTAAAGCCTCTAACCTCTTTGTAGGTGAAGGTGCTCCAGGCTCTAATACTTTTGTAAATGCCTCATTTAAACTCGGCATTGAAATCTGTATAGAAAATAGAGTCGGATCTAAATAGTCGAGGTAGCGCTCCTCAACGACATTATGCGATCTTGTAAGAAAGACTGTTGGATAACGGTAATGATTCAAAATTTTAATTATCTCTAAAGTTACCCCATACTTCTTATCCATCGTCATAAATGGATCAGATAAAGAACCGACGCGTAGAGGGGTTCTTCTTTCAAGTATTGTCCTTAATGGATGATCTTTCTTCGTTTCAAAAACCGTATAAAACATTTCCCAAAACTCTGTAATATCAATTGGCAGAGGCATTGGATTATTCCATTTCTCAACTTTGGATAAGTCAGATTTTGCCCAACAATATTCGCAGTCGTGGAAACAGCCTTCAGCATAAGAATCAATCTGAAGTCCGTAATAGCATTCTGAACAATCACTTAAAGCATTCAATAAGCTTGGCACTCCACTTGGAAGCGAATCTTTAATCAGATTTCTCTCATAGAAGAATGAGTAAATTGAAACATCAAACGAAGATGAATAACTAGAGTCTCTCTGTAGTTGATTAAGTTTATCTACAATCTTTGAAATCATATTTTCCTTAAGAGATTTATATAATCATACAGCATCTTCTATTTTCAAACCATCCTTTCCCTAAGGTGCTGAATAAACGAGCTTGTTTAGACACGAGAATTCATAGATACTTAAGTAAATAAGGAAAATTAATGATTAAATCAAAATTTAAAGAAATTTCTATTTCCATATTAATTGCATTCGTTCTTATCCTTCTAATGGAAGGGGGAGCTCATTTCTTATATACACCAACTCGTTTAGATAGAATTATGAAAGTTCTTGAAGAGAATCATCATAATTTATGGAAAGTTAAAAGTAACCTAGATCAAGAGTTCTTTGGTGCGAACATAAAGACAAATAAAGAAGGTTTTCGTATTACAGATGGAGAGGAGGGCTGGGAAAATTCTAATATTAAAATTGCAATTCTCGGGGCCTCTCCAAGCTTTGGTTGGGGAGTTGAAAATGATCAGACTTATTCCTCTAAGATATTTCATCTATCAAATAAGAAAATCTCCGTAAAGAATTTTTCTCAAATTGGCTATAGCTCCTTTCAAGGAGTTCACATATTAGAAGAGGCCATTAAATCGAAGCCCACTCATATTCTTATAACTTATGTCATAAATGATTTAGACTATTACCGTTTCTTCTATTCTCAAAACGTCGAAGATAAGAATGTTACCCCCTCAAATCCTCTTATTATTTTTCTAAGAAATTTCATAAAGGAGTTGACTCTACCTAAGCTTATAATTAGCCAAATACCAAAGAAAAACGCTTCCTCTATTAGTCTTAAAAGAGAGACTCGAGTTTCTCTAAATGACTATGTTAAAAATATTAAAAACTTAATAAAAAAAGCGAAGGCTAATGGAATAACTCCCATACTGGTGAAGTTTCCAGTAAACATACCTATCCAAAAGAATATTGGAACCGATGTAAAAAAAATACAAAACACAAAAATTCGAGAGAGGAGTTTCTTATATAATAATGAGATCGAAAAAATCTCGTCTCAAAGTAACACTCCTTTAATTGATTTTACAAAAGTAGTGAAAGAAAATAAGAACTACCTCTTCCTAGATCCAAATGGAGATACAATTCATCCTAATAAGCTAGGACATTCTCTCTTTGCAGATGAAGTATTAAACTATTTCAAAAAAATCTAATTATAGGAGTAATTACTTCTATAAATTTCTCAACTTCTTCTTTCGTATTATAAGGACCGAGAGAAACTCTAAGAGATGGCTTTAATCCCTTCTTATGAAACCATGAGTGACAACAATGCACTCCACTTCGAACCATTATTCGGTGGGACTTATCTAGAACTAATGAAATTTGTCCTAAGTCAAGGCCTTCAATTGTGAAGTTTAAAATACTTGGTCTATCTTTAGGATTCTTAGGACCAATTATTGTAACCCTATCCTCTTTTATCAGTGCATCTGTGAGTAACGTATTAAGAGAAAGTAAATGATCTCTAATATTTCTAACGCCTACACTTTGTATATAATCAATCGCGGCCTTCGCACCAAAAGCTCCTGAGTAATTTTGCAGACCAGCTTCGAATCGATAGGGAACATCACTAAACGTACAAGATTCATAAGTAGAATCTATAACCGTTTCTCCACCATATAACATTGGAGTTAACGCCTCTAGAACATTTCTCTTTCCATATAGTGCCCCTAAACCAGATGGACCAAGGCACTTATGAAATGAGAAAGCTATAAAGTCTGCATTAAGGTCTTGTACATCGATTGATGTTGTTAGCATTGCTTGAGCGCAATCAATCAGAACAAGTGCTCCATTTTCTTTCGCTATTTTTGACAACTCTTTTACAGGAAGAGAGCCTCCAGTAACATTCGAAGTATAATGGAAAGCAACTAGTTTAATTTTTTCTTTAGAAAAGATTCTTTGATATTCCTCTAAATCAACTTCAAAGTTTTCATCAATTTCAAAATGAGAGCACAGGACACCTTTTTCTTTTGAAAGAAACTGCCACGGCAAGAGGTTTGAGTTATGTTCCATATCAGAAGTTAAAATATGATCACCTTCTTGCCAGTTTATTCCTTTTGCTACAATATTGATTGCCTCTGTCGTATTACGTGTAAAGACGATCTCCGAGGAGCTCTCTGCACCAATAAAGTTAGCAATTGAGTTTCTTGCATTCTCGAATTTCTTAGTCGTTTGTACACCAAAAGAATGAAGAGTCCTATTATGACACGATGGATGTAGTTCATAGTATTCGTTCATAGCACTAACGACAGACTTTGGCCTTAAGCTAGTACAAGCGTTATCAAAGTAAATAAATTTCTTATTATTTTCAAATACAGGAAAGTCTTTTTTTAATTCATTGGGATCTAGTGCCATTATCAAACTACTTGGTAAAAAGTTACAATTAAAACTATCCAAATAAAAAGCAATATAGAAAAGTTGAAATACTTAAAAACAAATCCTGATGCCCTAGGAGTAACTTTAAATAGTGAACTTGCAAGCTGACACTTGTATCTAGATAAAATATTCTTCTGTGAGATCAGTTTTAAGTTTGCCTTGATTAGAGAGTCTAATATTTTAATTCTTTTGAAGAAATATATCGGTATTAATAAGAATCGAAGAAATAAGCAAATAAGTAAAAGAGGAAAAGAGAATGTTAACAATCCTATTAATGAAATATGATTTTTTTCAAACTCAGCGCCACAGCATTCTAGCTCTTGGTCAAACATTATATTTTTCCAATAATTTTCTGAACTTTCTTATCATCTTTCTCTAATAAGTTAATCATTCTAGAAATTTTCGATTTATAAAAATCTACGGTCTTATCTCTATACTCTTCGTACGTGTGTTTTTGAAGAAAGTACTTTATTGCAAAGATATTAAAAATAATAAACTGAAAGCATCTAGGCTGTCTTTTCCTATCATACTTCGATCCTTTTACATTTGGATTAGGAGCAAGCCCCATCTTAAAGAGAGTTTCACCTGGTGTAAAAGTTTTCTTCTCTTCATTATAAACAAGAGGCTTTTCTATGTCTGGAACAGTATGGTCATTAATGAGGAGAAGGTTAGACTTCTCGATAAACCCTTTTTCTTCTGGGCCATCAAGTTCAAAAACGGGATTAAAATATGTTATCCCAAAATGTTCATACATTTTTTTTAATTCATCAATAACACCCTTCATCTGAGCGGGAAACATACTCATTGCCTGATTTGCACCATCTGCAACAAACTTAATATCGTTATCATTACAATACTTAATAGTTCTCACATGCATAGAAAGCTTACATAATCCACATGTCGAGAGATTAAAGAAACCGTACTTTCTAATATTTGAAAAATAATTTTCATACGAGATATGCTTAAAGAGTTTATCCACATTTAAAATTTCATGAATAAAGCGGTCTTGCCCAAACTTATCTCTAAGCAACTGAGCCTGAACAGCTGTATTATCAGTTTCATGAAAACCAAATCGGTTATATGTTACAAGATGAATATTATCAAAAGACTTTTCAAGTAACGCTGCAGTTAAAGTTGAGTCTGTTCCACCAGAAAAGAGAATTGCGACACGCTCACCAGAAGGATTCATTTGCCCTCCTCATCAGCCTTCAATTCCTTTAACAAGAAATTAAGGATGCCATAGTATGTGTAGTAAATAAATTGAGTGATCCACCCTAGAAGTTCACTAAAGAGAACTCTAAGCCTCCAAGGAAGAATTAGAGAAATAAGGCAAATAAATATACCAATTAAGCGACTTATCATAAGCCACTATTTTAACACAACTTACCTATTTCACCAGAAATTCGAAGAGAATGCCTTAACTATTCGAATATTCAGTCAAGTGGCCAGTCAAGCCTGGCCACTACTCTTGCTACTGATCAGACAGTATAAATACTCTATTATTCTTTCTTAAGGCAGTATTGCTAATAGCTCCTCTCTGTAGGCGAATAATATTTGAAGAAGTAGGAACTACTCTATCTGCAATATTTACATAATCTGGATCTTGAAAACGTTCTTTGTCGTCTTTATTTAATGCGTGAAGAGGCGTGTTGTGAGTCACAACCAGAGCATGACTTGCCCCTCTCCAACCATCAACCTCATATTTCACAGTCGGTACTTCGATAACACCATTATCACTATCAAATGTTCCAACCTTTTTAAATACTTTCGAGATTATAAATGAATAGCCTCCTCCACCAGAAACCAGATAAACTGATACTTTATCTGCTTTAATATTCTCCACTCTAAAACCTTCGAATTCTGCAGCACTCACACTAATTGTCATCAGTAATGCTAAGCTCATTGTGATAAACTTCATAAATACCTCGTTTTATATTATTATTCTAAATAGTTGTTATAAATCATTAAGTAACCATTTTTATTAATTTCAGCTTTTTCTTTCTCTAGTAAAATACCACCAAGATCAGAAGGAACAGGAATCTCATCTGCAATCTCCATTCCATTGATATCTTTTTGCATGTCTTTGATTTGCTCATGAACAGACTTTCTAACCTTGCTCGCAAATAGTCTAATATACTTATCGTCTAGGTAAACTGTATTCAAATCTATTCCAGTTGCAACCATTTTTATTCTTCCAGTACGAGGATCGATTGGAAAATCCAGATTCATATCAAAGTTTATATGAATAGGATTTCTAACAAAAGCCTTTTGCCATCCTGATACTTTATAAATAATCTCTAAAGACAATGTTGCAGGTTTATTCTTACCCTTTCCTTTAAAGTTAACAACCGGCATCCCTTCAATTCCTATAGACTCTCCACTTTCTAAGTCCATCTTCTCAAAGTAACCTCTTAGTGATGATAGCTGGACCATTCTATTAATTAGTCCCTGATTTAAAGCAAGAGTTATATCGTAATTATCAATATCTGAATTTTCGATATCAGGATACTTTAAAGATGTGTACTTCTCAGGAAATGGTACGTGATCTCTAGATGGATCTGAAACGCTTGCACCAAGACCGATATGAAGATTATCTCCTACAAAGTTAAGTTCTTCGAGCCCTAGCTTCCAAAAGAACTTTGGAACGATTACTCCTACAGGAGCGCCAGGAGGGTTCATTTGCGTAACTTCAAATAAACCACCATCAAGTGCAGCTTCTGCCTTTTCTGTGATCATCTTTGGAGCCTCTTCTTCTAAGAATGTTTGAAGATATGCTTGAATCTTCTCAAGAATCATTGGCTCTTTTTCTATAACGAGCTTTTCAACTTCTTCTAAGTTTAAAGAAACTTCATGACCATTAATTAGAATTTTTATTTCTGGCAACTTTAATGGCGAAGTGAAGTCAGCATCAAACTTTACATCATTCATATTTGATACTGGCTTAGAAACAACTATTTTAAACTTCCCGTTTTCATCTTTCCCAAGCTTAACAGGAAGCCCGATTCTGAGCTTATCACTACTATCAACTTGCTCTATTTTTAATCCATCAACACCAACATCACCAAGAAATTTATTTCTTAAGTCTCTGGCATAAAGTTTATCTACACTAACTTTAATATCTGACGCTTCAATCCAGGCGTAAACAAGTACATCATAAGGGTCTTCCTCCTCTGTAAGCTGAGGCTTATAGAAATCAAGAGAGATCTTCTCCCAGTTAGCAGAGAACTGCACTTCCTCAATATCTACTTGAAATCTATGAGTATCTAAATCAATTCCATCAAAGAATCTTGTAATCTGGTTCTTTACTTTAACGATGGAGTCTTTAGCTTCCTGGTCCTCAATCATATCTTCGAGCTTTTGCTCTTCCATATTAATTTGCGTACCTGAGTACGAGAACTCATCAATTCTAAAGCCGTTATTCTCAATAACTTCTTTTAAATTATTCTTGAAGTATTTAAGGCCATTTTGAGAGATATAAACCCCAACAGAGTGCTTTATATCTTCGGCCCTTCCGGCTGATATATAGAAAATACAGCTTAAAAAGAGAAAGAATGAAAAGAAGAAACGCTTCAATAATTCTAATAACATAGGATGATCCTCAATAGTTTATTTCCTCCATTCTATTGATTTTATGGATTTCTATCTAGCCACCTTGTAAAGACTTCCCAGGATGTAAAAACTTTAATCAGCCTCCTTACCCTAAAGAAACTGAGGATAGCTGGGAATAAATTTAATTGCCTCAAAGTGGTGTGCAGGAAGGATTCTTATGTCTTTATTGTTCTTCCACACTGAGTTTAGAAGCTCTATCGTTTTAAAGGTCATCTCCTTATCATCATCTGTTAAACAACTTGAAAGCGCCATCTTATGCTTCTTAGAGTAGACTTGATCTGCATGCCAAACACTATCTCCCACAAAGAACAAGCGCTTCTCTCTAGAGACTCTTACTAAAATACCGATAGATCCCTTACTATGACCATATAAAGGAAGAAGAATTACCGACCCATCACCAAAGAGATCCTTAAATTTAGCAAATGGCCCAAACTCTTGATCACTCCAATCTACAAAACTCCACTTAAGCTTTGGATCATCGTACTGCTCACTTAAGAACGCATGCTTAGCCCTATTTTTTGAAAATGCTCCTTCATGTTCATTCTTGTCCACTATCACTTTACTATCAAGAAACTCTTCTAGGGCGCTCGTATGATCCCAGTGCATATGAGTGAGAATAACTCCCTTTGGTTGCTCACGATAGGTCTTTTTTATATTTAAGGTTTGCTCATAACTAAAGAATATTTTAGCCCAAAAAGGCATCTTAGAGAATTGCTTCTCAATCTCTGAACCTAATCCAGTATCAATTAGATATTCTCCAGATGGATGCCGAATCACAAAAGCGTTATGAGTTGAGCGATGGGACTTGGACCACTTTCCTTTTTCATAGACCAATGCTTCTGGGCTCTCATTAAAACCGGTATCAATTCTAGAAACGCTTACAAAAACTTCTCCGCTCATTGGAAGAGTAAAATTTTTTGCAGATAAGTTATTTATTAGTAAGAAAAGAAATATTATTTTTTTCACAAGCTCTCCTGATGTAGTAGGCTTATTATAAACGATTTAAATAAAAAACTAGATTACCAAAAGGTTACTTACAAAAATGCCTCTAACAAAAGAACAATTAGATATAAGCACTCGTAATATATACACAGCTCTTGATGTACTTGGAGGAAAGTGGAAAATTAAGATCTTAGGACAGGTCTACTTCCATAAGAAACTTCGATTTAACGATCTTATAAAAGCAATTCCAGGAATTTCCAACAAGGTTTTAAGCCAGCAATTAAAAGAGCTTGAAAGAGACGGCATCGTTCTAAAAGAAGAATCTCAAGATGAGAGTAAAATTGTTTTCTACATGCTATCAAAGAAAGGAAATAGTATTAATCCAATACTGACTGCTCTTTGCAATTGGGCAGGAGACAACTACTATTAATTTCCAGCTGTCACCATTGATTGATAAAGATGGTACCAAAAGTAAATAACAATAATAAGGAGCGAGAGCTTAATAATAATGCGCTTCTTATTTAAAGGACGCTTACTCATTCCCAAGGCCCCGATCCCATACGAACAACCTCTACTTCACCCTCAACACTTAAATTAACAATTGTTGAAGCACCAACAAACTCATACTCTCCAGGGTCAATTATCATATCGAGAGGACCACGAAAAGTTTCCTCAATTTGATAACTATAAAACTCCTCATTCTCACTTAAGCCAAGAAGTTCAGAGGTAATATGCGTCGAGAGAAGTACATCACCATGAGCCTTTATTAAGTTCTGAGAAAGGAGATCAGGACAGAATCTCACTCCGACCTCTTTATCAGACTTATTTGCCTGAACGGCCCTTGTAATTTTTTTCTTTGCTTCAAAAATAAATGTATAGTGCCCAGGGATCTTCTTTCTGATCATCTTAAAGGCACTATCATGAATATAAGCAACCTCTACAGCTCTCGAAATAGTATCGCAAATTAAACTATAGTGCTTTAATGGACCTTCATTCTTTATTCTATAAAGTTTCTCAAGTCCCTTCTTATTAAAAGGATCACAAACAATTAACCAATTCGTATCGGTAGGATAACAAACGAGCCCCCCCTCTTTTAAGATCTGGCTCGCTTTAGCTAAAACTCTATCGTCTGGACTTTGAGCTACTACATATTCAATCATTATCTACCTTTAAGATGCTTTAAAAATTCCGAATCAGAAGAAATGATAAAGTTAGTCTTTTCTTTCAGAGATGATTGGTAAACTTCCATAGATTTAATAAACTCATAGAACTTAGGGCCTTTATTGAAAGCCTTCGCATAAATCGCTGACGCCTTCGCCTCTCCTTCCCCGCGAATCTTCTGTGCTTTTCTATAAGCTTCAGATTGAATTCTTCTAAGATCTCTCTGCAGTCGACCTTCAATCTTTGCTTTTTCACCAGATCCAATCGATCTAATTTTCTGTGCAATTCTCTGTCTTTCAGAAATCATTCTCTCATAAACCTTCTTCTCTACAGATTGTTCATAAGAAATTCTTCTAAGCTGTACATCAATTAGCTCAATACCAAAGGCCTTAAGTTCTTCATCGGCCTTTTCAACAATGAGTTGGCTAAGTTGTTCACGCCCTGTTGAAATTTTTTCGATTTCTCCAGTAACACCTTCTTCAACGTAGTTTTCACCATTCTTTACTTTTTCAGCAATTTCTTCTTTTTCTTTTTTAATTCTATCTGTAATCGAATTTGTGTTTCTAACCGCTTCTACTAAATTATGAGAAGAGATAATATTTCTAGTTGCTGAATCAAGTATTGTATCCAACCTCGCTTTCGCTCCAGATGTATTTCTTACAGTTTGAATAAACTTAAGAGCATCAGTAATTCTATAACGAGCAGTCGTATCAACTTTAATAAACTTCTTATCCTTAGTAGGTATTTGATTAGGCATTCCATCCCAAGAAAGAATTCTCTTATCAACATATCGAACTTCTTGAACAAAAGGTTTTTTCCAATGAAGGCCAGCTTTCGTCTTTGGTTTCCCAACCGGTTTACCAAATTCCGTAATAATCGCCTGTCTTCCTTCATTTAAAATAAAGAGAGAAGACTTACCAACTACAAATATTCCAAAAACAACAATAACAAGTGGTACTAATATTTTATTATTCATTACTTACTCCCTCCCAAAGATTTATTAAAAACAGGAAGAAGTCCTTTAATTTCAGGATCGACAACAGTTATGTTTTCAAATTTCTTAAAAATTGTAGACATCGTTTCAAGGTAAATTCTCTTTCTCGTAACCTGTGGCGCTCTCTTATACTCTTTAAAGATTGCTTCAAATTTCTCAGCGTCTCCCATAGATCTATTAACCTGTGCACTGGCATAACCTTCAGCTTCACTAACCAGCTTCTGGGCCTTCCCTCTGGCTTCAGGAATGATCTTATTATATTCACCCTCTGCCTGATTAATAGATTTCTCCTGCTCTTGTTTGGCCTCATTGACTTCATTAAAAGAAGGCTTCACCACTTCAGGAGGATTCACATCTTGAAGCTTAACCGTAACAATTCGAACACCCATATCATACTTATTTAAAACTTCTTGCATGAGTACAAGTGCTCTCGTTTCAATTTCCATCTTACCAGTTGTTAAGATATCAGTAACAGACCTATCCCCAACAACTCTTCTCATAATTGATTCAGAGACATCTCTAATATTTGTTTCAGGAGAAGACGTTTGAAAGAGATACTTAAATGGGTCTGCAATTTGAAACTGAACGGCCCATTCTACATCTGCAACATTTAAGTCACCCGTAAGCATTAAAGATTCGTACTTAAAACTATTTGAAGAATAAGTTGTTCTTCTTGTGTTTGTATCTTTTGTTCTAAAACCAAACTCTGCTTGAAGAACTCTCTTTGTCTTAACTTTAATAACTTGATCAACACCCATTGGAACTTTAAAGTGAAGTCCTGGCGAATTTGTCGTTAAATACTTTCCGAATCTAATTACCACAGCCTCTTCATCCGGCTCTACTGTATAGAAAGATGTAAAACCTCCAATTGCAATCAAGATGACCACAATTAATGGCCCAAGAAACTTAGCTCCATTTTTAAATTCATTCTTCATTCGATCAATATCGTTCATGAAGTCATTAGGGTTATTTCCATTATTAAAGGACATTGCCTCTCCTTAAGTTGCTTCAATTTCGATCATTAGAACACCTTGATCTAATGCATCTCCTTCTGAAACGTGAATTTCTTTTACGACACCATTCACTCCACATTTAATTTCATTTTCCATTTTCATGGCCTCTAAAATAATGAGAGTTTGTCCTGCTTCAACTGTTTCTCCAACAGAAGTCATAATTTTTACAATTTTCCCAGGCATTTGTGTAAGAAGCTCTCCCTCGTTACCGCCACTCAGCCCCGAAGGTTTGTAACCCCTGTAAACATTAAAGACTCTATCAATATTCAACATTCTAGATGGAAGATCCTGTCTAGAAACTTTTGACCACCTCTTATTGTCTTCAGAAACAAAGTACTGTCCACAAAGTTGCCTTACAAAGATTGTCTTCTTATCTTTTAATTCATTATCTTCAATTGTGGAAAAATCAAATTCAACAAGTTCACTAGAGTGAACTTTTGTTCTTGTTAAATCCACAATTACTTCATTCTTATCTTCATCTATAAGATATGTTCTCATGATTACATCCCCATCCTTCTAGCTTCCACAGCTGCAAGCATTTTATAGAATCTCATATGGTTCAAATCCGTCGATACTTTTTCGTTTGGATTTTCAACTTTAATAAAGTCAGTCGAATACTTCCCATCAATAAAGTTCTTATTATCCATTATAACTTTAAGCAATGGCTTATTCGTCTTAAGTCCTTCGATAAATAATCCATTAAGCGCTGCTTTCATTTTTCTAACCGCAACATCGCGGATAATTCCCTTGGAAACTAACTTACCGACCATTGGGTCGAAGTCAGGAGTTACATTCAATCCTTTATAAAGACAGTGATCAAAACGAATCCCCTGAGGAAAGTTTGTTTCAAAACCAGTAACAAGTCCCGGAGCTGGTAACATTGTAATTGGGTCTTCCGCGCAAATACGACATTCTATTGCGTGTCCTGATCTTTTAATAAAATCTTGACCAGGAAATCCCAGATCATCTCCAAGTGCAGATTGAATCATACAAACAATTAAATCAATTCCTGTAATCTCTTCAGTAATTGGATGCTCTACTTGGATACGAGTATTCATTTCTAAGAAATAAAAGCTCTTATCTTCTCCCATAATAAACTCAACAGTTCCTGCTGAATCATAATTCACGGCCTTTGCGAGCTTAACAGCTGTATTACAAACGTCTTGCCTCAACTCTTCATCATCACCAATAAATGGTGAAGGAGCTTCTTCAATTATCTTTTGATGACGTCTTTGGATTGAACATTCCCTCTCAAAAAAGTGATAAACATTTCCCTTCTTGTCAGCAAGGATCTGCACTTCAATATGCCTTGGATTAACAATTAGTTTTTCAACTAAGAGATCACCATTATTAAAGGCAGCAAGAGACTCTCTTCCAACGGCTTCAAAGTTCGCACGAACTTCTTCCTCATTAGCGCAGGCCCTCATTCCTCTACCACCACCTCCAGCAACGGCCTTTAGTAGTACAGGGTAACCAATCTTGGCAGATACAGTAACAGCTTCCTCGACAGTCTCAACAGCCTTATCCGTTCCAGGCACTGTAGGAATACCAATCTTATTTGCAAGTTGTTTTGAAGTTGCCTTATCACCCATCACTTGGATACATTCAACATTTGGACCAATGAAAGTAATTCCCTCACTCTCCATACGTCTCGCAAAGTCTGCATTCTCAGATAAGAATCCATAACCTGGATGAACAGCATCAACATTATTTTCTTTAATTACTTTTACTAAGTTTTCTACATTTAAATAAGTCTCAGCATTTGTATTTCCTTTTAGATGTACCCACTCATCACAAAACTGAAGATGAGTTGCATGAACTTCATTATCTGTCCAAATTCCAATTGCCGTATGACCCAGCTCTCTACAAGCTTTCGCAATTCGAGAGGCGATTTCCCCGCGGTTCGTAATTAAAATTCTTCTACTTTGGTTTTCTGGTTGTCTAATCATAATTGAATATTCCCGTGTTTTCTTTTTGGGTTTTCAACAACTTTATTCTTAAGAACAACAAGGTATTCATAAACTCTCTGTCTTGTTTCTTCTGGAAGAATAATAGAATCTACATAACCTCTCTCTGCTGCTCTATATGGATTCGCAAAGCGGTCTTCATAATTTCTAACAAGCTCAGCTTTTTTCTCATCAAAAGCTTTTCCCTCAAGTCCAGTTAATTCATTTCTAAAAACGATATTAACTGCACCATCAGCCCCCATGACTGCAATCTCTGCTGTAGGATAAGCTAGATTTACATCTGATCTAATATGTTTTGAAGCCATCACATCATATGCACCACCGTAAGCCTTACGTGTAATTAACGTAATCATTGGAACAGTCGCATCTGCGTAAGCGTATAATAACTTTGATCCATGCTTAATAATCCCACCATACTCTTGAACTGTACCTGGCAAGAATCCTGGAACATCAACAAGTGTTAAGATTGGAATATCAAATGAATCACAAAAGCGAATAAACCTTGCGGCCTTACATGAAGAATCAATATCTAGAACACCTGCAAGAATTTGTGGTTGATTCGCAACGATACCAATTTTAATTCCACCGATTGAAGCAAAGCCTACAATTATATTCTTTGCCCATCCCTTATGAACTTCTAAGAAGTGTGAATCATCAACGATATCAAGAATAATTTCATTCATATCATATGGTTTTTTTGGATTCGCAGGCACTAACTCTTTAAGCTTTGTATTATCTCTATTCACTGGATCAGAAGTGTACTTCGGAGAAGGCTTCGTATAACAAGCCGCTGGTAAATAAGAAAGAAGCTCTCTCACTCTTTCAAAACACTCATCTTCATCTTGGCTATTGAACTGAGCAACTCCAGAAGTTTCATTATGAGTAGCCGCACCACCTAATTCTTCTTTTGTAACTTCTTCATGAGTTACTGTCTTAATAACATCAGGACCGGTTACAAACATATAAGAAGTCTTATCAACCATGAAAATAAAGTCTGTAATAGCAGGAGAATAAACCGCTCCACCAGCACAAGGCCCCATGATAAGTGAAATCTGTGGAATTACTCCAGAGCATTTTACATTTCTATAAAAAATTTCAGCGTAGCCACCAAGAGCATCTACACCTTCTTGAATTCTTGCTCCACCAGAATCATTCATTCCAATGATTGGAATTCTATTAGCAAGAGCGAAGTCCATTATTTTACAAATTTTCTTAGCGTGATACTCTCCAAGAGCTCCACCCCAACAAGTAAAATCCTGCGAATAAAGAGCTACCTTCTGCCCGTTAATTTCAGCAATACCTGTAACAACACCGTCACCAAGGTATTCATTCTTCTCCATTCCAAAGTCTTTACAACGATGTGTAACAAACTTATCGAATTCGATAAAAGTTCCTGGGTCGATTAATCTCTCGATTCTTTCGCGCGCAGTATATTTTCCTTGAGCATGTTGCTTTTCGATTCTTGCAGCTCCACCACCAAGGTCTGATTGTGTTCTTTTTTCTAGCAATAGAGAACGTTTTTCTTCTAAAACGGTATCCATAAATCCTCCTAAAAATTGAGGCCACATCATACCGTTTTGCTCCAAAAAGAGCTATCAACTCGCGTCAATTAACGCTTATCAACAAAGTCTTCTAATTTTTTAGTTTTACGAAAGGAAAAAAGAAAAAGCCTCCAAAAATGGAGGCCTCTTCAACATATATATTTTTTATTACTATTTATTAACTTTCAGCGATTTCTTACTCGCCCGCGGCCTTCTTTCTCTTATCAAGGTCATACTTATCAACCTTCATAATCAGCGATGCTCTTGAAACTCCAAGCTCCTTAGAAAGCTTTGATTTATTATAATTACATCTCTTAAGACCTTCTTTAATCATCATCGCTTCTAACTCTTCTAGCGCTTCTTTGAGAGATCCATTCGTATTAATCCCTCTTGATACTGCTACTGGCTTATCACCAGACTCAAGAATTCTTGGGCTGAGAAGATCTGGAGTGATCATCTTATCCTCACCCGCCAGAACAACTAGTCTCTCGATCTCATTTTCTAGCTCTCTAACGTTACCAGGCCAATGATAATCAAGTAGAACCTCTAAACACTTCTTAGAGAATTGCTTCATAGCAATTCCAGACTCATCACATCTCTTCTTTAGGAAGTGATCCATTAGAATCGGAATATCTTCAGCTCTATCTTTAAGCGATGGAAGATTCACATTAATGACGTTAATTCTATAGTATAAATCTTCTCTAAACTCACCACTTGCCATCATTGCTTTTAAATCTTTATTAGTTGCCGCTAAAATTCTAACATCTGTCTTCTTAGGTGCGTGTGCCCCCACTGGAAGGTAGGTCCCTTCTTGAAGAACTCTTAGTAACTTTACCTGCATACTTAATGATGTATCTCCAATCTCATCGAGAAAGAGTGTTCCACCATTGGCGACTTCAAAAAGTCCCGCCTTATCTTTAATTGCTCCAGTAAATGAACCTTTCATATGACCAAATAATTCTGAATCTAAAAGATTATCATTAAAAGCTGAACAGTTTAGAGCAACAAATTGCTTCTCTTTTCTTGGAGAATAGAAGTGTATTGCCTTAGCAACAAGCTCCTTCCCCGTTCCATTACTACCTTGAATTAAAACTGACGACTCTGAAGAAGAGATTTTTTCTAGCAGTCTATAAATCTGCTGCATCCCTTTAGATTTACCAATCATCATATGATATCTATACTTATCTCCAAGCTCAGAGTTAAGTTCTTTAATTCTTGTCTCTCTCTTAGAGATCTCTGAATGAAATGTCTTAATTTCATCTGCTACAAGTTCTACTAATTCTTGTAGATACTCAATTTCTCTTGGAAATAATCTTCTAAGTCCATCAACTGCAGCACTTGCATCAGACTCATTCGCACCTTCCGAGATCATATGTTTTTTGATTTCTTCAACTTCTTCTTCAGTGATAGAACTTGAAACAAAAGGATAAGCAAAGACACTTCCTAAAACCTCTCCACCAATCTCAACTTTAGCTCCAACACCTTTTACATGCTTAAAGAAAGTATCAAACGACCTGGCCTTATCATCTTCTGACTCTAAAGCATCGGTCACTTTTTCAACATCTTGTCCCATATAGTTGTAACCATGACTCATTTGCATTTGAACTTTAAAGAAATGATTCTTAAATTCATAACCTTTATCAATATGACCACTTCTAATCTTGTAATGCATATCAGAGTAAATTTGTTCTACCCCAAACCACTTACTTAAAATCTCTTCTAATTTTGAGATTACATGAAGGTCGCTAATTTCTTGCCAGTTAATCATTTTCCTACTCCATTTCACTTTAATGTGAACTTTCACTTCACAATGGAAGCTTTACTGTCTAACTTTTCGGCAATAGATTTTTATTCTTTAGAATTTTTTGTTGATTTATTTGACATAGAAATACATGTAAATGACTGTTTTCACGTTATTTTGTCTAAAATTTTAATAGTTTGTATTTGTCTTACTGACCAAAGATTAGTCTTTTAACCCTTGGAGCAAATGCTTCAAGACCCCAAGACTGCGGGCCAATAAACTTCTTCAAATTTTTAAAATTCTTATCAAAGAGGTATGTTTCTGGAACCTTTACTGTTCCAAATAGGTTCATACTCTTCCCCGATTCATCATGAGAAATAATAACATTCTTAGGTAATTCCCCAAATCTCTTTAAGAATTTACGCATTTTCCCGTCATCGTCATTCACTGACAAGAGCAGAAATTGAATATTATCATTTTCAAACTTTTCCGCAAATTTTAAGAATTCTGGAAATTCGGCTTCACAAGGAGCACACCAAGTTCCCCAGAAATGCACAAAGAATCCATTTGAGTTTTTAAAAGTATCTTTTGTGACTTCTTCTTTGGTGTAGAAATTTGTTAATTTAAACTCTGGAAGGACTTTTAGAACTGGAGCATCTTCTGCAACATTCATCATTTCAGAAAATTGCTTTTTCTCAAATAATGAATAAGCGAGCGTTGCACCTAAAACTAATGAAATGATTAATACTTTAGAACTTAAAGACATAAATAATCCAGAAACAAAAAAACCTTCGGTGGAAACCGAAGGCTTTTAATTAATTACTTTTTACAATGATAATTAGTCTACTAGAGCAATGTATGCCATAGGAGCGTTGTCACCAACTCTTCCGTCTGCCATTTTCATAATTCTAGTGTAACCACCATTTCTTTCTTTAAACTTAGGCGCTACATCAGTGAATAATTTCTGAACAGCTGCTTTATTGTTTAATTTTTTGAAAGCAAGTCTTCTATTAGCAACAGTATCTTCTTTTGCAATAGTGATTAGCTTTTCAACATATGGCCTAATTGCTTTACACTTAGTAATTGTCGTCTTAATTTTCCCGTGATCAATTACTTCGATCGCTAGGTTTTTCATAAGAGAAACTCTATGTGCTGGACCATTACCAATTCTATATTTATGCTTTTGATGTCTCATAACTACAACTCCAACTGAGCCCTCAGCTTAAAAACTTATTCACCGTCTTGAAGGTCTTTCATAATAGAATCAACCTTCATTCCAAGTCCAAGTCCCATGTTACTGAGAATTTCTTTAATTTCATTTAACGATTTACGACCAAAATTCTTAGTTCTTAACATTTCACCTTCTGTCTTAGAAACTAACTCATAAATATATTTGATGTTAGCATTCTGTAAACAGTTAGCAGAACGTACCGAAAGCTCTAACTCAGAAACAGGCTTTAATAAAGCACTATTAGCCGGACTAGAAGCTTGCGCTGGTGCTTTTTCAAGTCTTACAACTTCTTCTTCATCTTCGAAGTTTAAGAATACTGCTAGCTGATCTCTTAAGATCTTAGCAGAAAAAGCGACTGCGTCTTGCGGTTGAATCCCAGCATTTGTCCAAACTTCAAGAGTAAGCTTGTCAAAGTCAGTTCTCTTACCAACACGTGAGTTTGTAACTGTAAAGTTAACTCTGTGAACAGGAGAGAAAAGAGTATCAACATAAATCCAACCTACAGGTAGGTCATACTCTTCTTTATTTTCTAATGCTGTAACATAACCTTTCCCTCTAGCTACCTTAAGTTCAATTCTTATTGAACCACCTGAGGAAATATTACATATTACGTGCTCTGGATTAAGAACTTCAAGACTTGAACTTTCTGAAATATCTCCAGCAGTAACAGGCCCTTCTCCACTCTTCTCAAGAGTAAGTACAGTATCTTCTTTACCTTTTAGCTTAAAGAATACTTCTTTAAGGTTAAGAATAATTTCAGAAACTTCTTCTTTCACGTTATTGATTGTACCAAACTCGTGCTCAACACCCTCAACTCTGATTGCCACAATTCCCGCACCCTGAAGTGAAGAAAGTAGCGCTCTTCTAAGAGAGTTACCTAAAGTTTGTCCATATCCTCTCTCAAGAGGCTTGGCTACAAACTTTCCATAGTTCGCTTTCATACTCTCATTATCTGCTTCAAGAGAAACAGGTCTGATCATATTCGTCCAATTTTTTGCTACAAAATTATCCACGGATAATCTCCTTAATTATTACGATTAAACTCTTCTTCTTTTCGGTGCACGACATCCATTATGTGGAATTGGTGACTTATCTGCAACAGATGTAATTCTAAGTCCAACACCTATTAGAGCTCTAATCGCATTTTCTCTACCCGCTCCAGGACCTTTAACTCTTACGTCTACAGAACTTAACCCGTGCTCCATTGCTTTCTTAGCTGCATCAGCTGAAGCAACCTGAGCCGCGAATGGCGTAGATTTTTTTGATCCACGGAAGCCAAGTTGCCCAGCTGACGCCCATGCAATTGCTCCACCGTTTGGATCAGTAAAAGTAACTATTGTATTATTAAAAGAACATTGAATATGACAGATGCCATGTGGAATATTCTTTTTGACTTTTTTCTTTCCAGCAGTCTTCTTAACCATTTTTTACTCCAACCCTATTACTTCATTGACTTAATAGACTTCTTACCAGCAATAGCTTTCGCAGGACCTTTTCTAGTTCTTGCGTTTGTACTAGTTCTCTGTCCTCTTACAGGTAAACTCTTTCTGTGACGAATCCCTCTATAACAACCAAGATCTTTCAATCTCTTAATGTTAAGACCGATCATACGTCTTAGATCACCCTCTACCGTGTACTCACCCTCTAGAAGTAGACGAATATTATTCGCTTCCTCTTCAGTTAAGTCATTAGAGTTTTTGTTTAGTTCAATTCCCGCTTTAGTGAGTACTTCTTGAGCTACTTTAGGACCAACACCATAGATTGATCTTAAAGCAACAGTAACCACCTTATTACGAGGAATATCAACACCAAGTATTCTTGCCATAGCTACACTCCCCTAAGGTTTTTAACCTTGTTTTTGCTTATGTTTAGGGTTTGCTTTACAAACAACCCTTAATACACCTTTTCTTTTTACAACTTTACAGTCTTTACACATTACTTTAACTGACGCTCTAACCTTCATAACATCCTCTTTAACAGTAAGTAGCCTACCGGCCCTTACTTCTATATGTGATTCTTCCTTTCGAAAGATCATATTTACTTATCTCTACAAGCACTTTGTCCCCAGGAAGGATTTTAATAAAGTGCATTCTCATTTTTCCACTAATGTGAGCAATCACACTATGTCCATTTGGTAGCTTAACTTTAAACTTTGTATTAGGTAGTAGTTCAACTACTTCACCTTCAATCTCTAGGACTTCTGTATTTGCCATTAAGCGAAAACTCCACTAATCCCTGCCTTATATCTAAAGCGGAATCATTATGCAACTTATATTGATAAAATATATACTAAATATTAACTATTTACAGCATTCTCAACAAGGTCATACACTTCATCAGCAGATCTTGATGCGTCTACAGTAACTAACACACCTCTAGATTCATAATAATCTAATATTGGAGCGATAGTATTCTTAAAGACTTCCAGTCTATTTCTCACAGTCTCTTCGTTATCATCTTTACGGTGTATTAAATCCTCACCAGATATATCACACTTTCCATCAATTTTTGGTGGACGAGAGAGTAAGTTATATATTTCTCCACTCTTTGGAGCAATTCTTCTATTTGAAATTCTTTCAACAAGAACCTCAAGATCCATATTAAAATAAATCGCTTTAGACTTACTTCCCTTGAGAACATTACTTTCTAAAAGTTCTGCTTGCTCAATATTTCGTGGAAAACCATCAAATATATATGCAGAATTTTCAAGGTCGCAATTAGCATTCAAGAGCTCTAAAACCACTTGATCATTGACGAGGTCACCTCTATCAATAATCCCTTTAACTTTTCGACCAAGCTCAGAATCTTTGGCTATTTCATTTCTTAAAAGATCACCCGTCGACACATGGTTATAACCAAGTTTTTCAACGATTTTCTTAGCCTGAGTCCCCTTGCCGGTACCAGGGGCTCCCAATAGTATCAACTGTGGCTTCATTAAAACCTTCTATTTTGTCCGTTATATTTTCCGCGCGACTTATAAGCTGTTTCATATCTATCAGAAAACATAAAAGCCTGAACATTCATCATCACACGAACACAAACACTTACTAAGATAAGAAGTGAAGTTCCACCAAATCTAGTATTTGCACCAGTGACAATAGTTGGCAATATACAAATAACAACTAGAAACAGAGCCCCGAAGAATGTCATTCTATTTAAAATGAAATCCAAGTATTCCTTTGTCTTCGCCCCAGGTCTTACACCAGGAACAAAAGCGTTATTCTTCTGTAGCATCTCTGCCACCTTTTTTGTCTTAAATTGAATTGGCGCATAAAAGTACGTCATATAAACAATTAAGAGTGCAAAGAATATATTAAATAATAATTGCCCCGGATAAAGCGATTGAATCATTGTATCCAAGTAAGGCTTTAAAGGATGCCCTTGCCCTACAAAGTTGGCCATTGTTGCAGGAGCAGCCAAAAGTGAAGATGCTAAGATTGGAGGCATAACTCCACCCGTATCTACTCTAATTGGTAAACTTTGAGCTCCACCGTAAACTTTATTATGAACTACTTTTTTAGCGTATTGAACAGGAACACTTCTTTGAGACCTCTCAATAAACGTTACAATGAAGAAGCCAACCAGAATTACAGCAACAGTTATCAATAAACTAATTCCTGATAACTCTCCGTTTCTAAAAAGAGTTAATTTTTGCATCATTTCTGCGGGTAACTCTACAGCAATACCTGCAAAGATAATTAGAGAAATACCATTCTCTAAACCGTACTCAGTAATTCTCTCTCCGAGCCACAGAAGAAACATAGTTCCTGCACAAAGAGTTATAACTGTTGTTATTCTAAAAAGAAGTCCTGGCTCAGGTATTACAGGAATATTTCCTGCACTCTTAAAGCCCTCAAACATGACGGCCATACCCCACCCCTGTACAGCACAAAGAAGTACAGTTGCATATCTTGTCCACTTCTGAATTTTCTTATTACCTTCTGAGTCTTCCTGCATTTCCTGAATCTGAGGAATTACTTCTCCTAATAACGAGAAGATAATCGATGTCGTGATATACGGCATAATCCCTAGCGCTAAAACAGAAAATCTTTTAAAGGCACCACCACTAAAAGTATTGATGAGATCGAAGATCCCACCACCACTTTCAGCAAAGTATGAAGCAATAGCTGCAGCATTAACACCTGGAACAGGTATTTGCGCAGCCATTCTATATACGGCAAGTAATAAAAACGTGAAAAATACTTTTTTCTTAAGCTCTTCTAGCTTTCCATGAGCAGTAGACATTTATTAAAATCCTTACTTTTTAGTTTCGATTTTTCCACCAGCTTTTGAAACCATTTCTTCAGCTGATTTTGAAAACTTATCAATATTAACAAAAGTTAACGATTTTGAAAGCTCTCCGTTACCAAGAATTTTAATTGGTCTTCTTTTGTCTATACCTTTTAGTACACCCTTTTCAACAAGAGCTTCGCGAGAAACTTCCTCAGCATTAAATTTTGCTTCGATTGTTGAAAGGTTTACTTCAGCATAAATAGTTCTAAATGGTGCATTAGAGAATCCTCTCTTAGGAAGTCTCATGTATAAAGGCATTGCACCACCTTCAAAACCAGTTCTAACACCGCCACCAGCTCTCGCCTTTTGACCCTTGTGCCCTTTACCAGCTTGCTTACCTTGTCCTGAACCTTGTCCACGACCAAGTCTTTTAACATTTCTATGTGCGCCCTTTGGGCTGCTTAGATTATTTAACGTTAACATATAATATCCCCAATTTGGTCTTAGTTCTCTTTAATATCTAAAAGATGAATAACTTTTTTGATCATTCCACGAACAGCAGGAGTATTCTCTAAAGTTCTCTCTGTTCCAGTCTTTCTTAGACCTAAACCGCGAACATTAGCTTTCTGCTTTTCAGTGCTACCAATAGTACTTTTTTTCAACTTAACTGTTATAGTTTTTCCGGCCATGATTTTATCCTCAACTATTTGATTCTAAGCCCTTGAGCTTCTTTTCCTCTTATCTTAGCCACTTGATCAACACTTCTTAAGTTTTTAAGTGCATCGAAAGTTGCCTTTACGATATTATGAGGATTATTTCCTCTTAGAGATTTTGTTAATACGTCTGATACTCCAGCAAGTTCCATAATTGAACGACATGCTCCAGCAGCTTTTACCCCTGTACCTGTTGCAGCTGGCTTGAATAGGATCTTTCCTGCATCAAACTCACCTGTTACTTCGTGTGGAATAGTTCCACTATCAAGAGGTACACTAATCATACTTTTCTGAGCAGCTTGTGTTGCTTTTCTGATTGCTTCAGGAACTTCTTTCGCTTTCCCTAAACCATAACCAACACGACCTTTCTTATCACCAACAATCATCAGCGCTGCAAAAGAAAATCTTCTACCACCCTTAACAACCTTAGCAACACGATTTACTGCCACTACTCTTTCTTCAAATTCAGAAACAGGTGCAGCAGCCTTTGGCTTTCTTGTACCTTGCTTCTTCTTTGGAGCTTTTTTATTTTCAGCTTTCGCTTCTACTTTAGTTTCTTCTACTTTAGTTTCTTCAGTCATGAGATGCCCCTTAAATCTGAATTCCGTTTTCTCTTACACTGTCAGCAAGAGTTGCGATAACACCATGGTACTTGTAACCACTTCTATCAAAGACAGCCGTAGTAATACTCTTACCTTTTAACCCTTCTGCTACTTTAGCACCAACAGTTTTAGCTGCTTCCTTGTTGCTTCCAGTACCAACGGCCTCTTTCCCATAAGTCTGAACAGAGAAAAGTGTTTGCTGAGCATTGTCATCAATTACTTGAACAGTTAAATTTTTGTTTGAACGGAATACACAAATTCTTGGACGATCTGCTGAACCGTTAATTTTTGAACGAATCGCTAATCTTCTACGATAGCGACGAGATTGTGCGGCATTATTTATCTTGCCATTTTGCTTTCTCATATTTTCTCCACCCTAAGCTTTGCTATTTCAAGGCAAATGTTAATAAACGGCTAAAGCCAGATCTTACTTAGATCCAGCCTTACCTGCTTTTCTAATAATTGTTTCGTCAGAGTATTTAACACCCTTACCTTTATAAGGCTCTGGTGGTCTAAATGATCTGATCTTTGCAGCTGCAAAACCAACTAGTTCTTTGTCACAACCAGTTAGGTCGATAACGTTTTTAGTTACTTTAGCTTCTACACCTTCTGGTAACACATAGTCAATTGGATGTGAATATCCAAGGTTTAAAGTAATTGTTCCACCACTTACAGCGGCTTTATAACCAACACCTGTGAACTCAAGAGTTCTAGTGAAGCCAGTTGAAACACCTACAACCATGTTGCTAACTAATGTTCTTGTTGTTCCCCAAAGTGATCTTGACTCTTTAGACTCATCAATCGGTCCAACGAGAACAGTTTTCTCTTCAAGTTTAATTGTTACTTTATCAGTAAAAGTATATTCAAGTTGCCCCTTAGGACCTTTAACAGCAACGTGTGCACCGTTAATCTTTACTTCTACTTTTTCTGGTATTTCTACAGGTACTTTACCAATTCTAGACATTGTAAACTCCTACCATACGTTGCAGAGAATCTCTCCGCCAACTTTAAGTTTCTTCGCTTCTCTATCAGAAATAATTCCTTTAGACGTTGAAACTATCGCAGTTCCGAGACCACTAATTACTCTAGGAATATCAGCATAACCTGTATATCTTCTTAGCCCTGGCTTAGAAATTCTCTCTAAACCAATAATTGCGTCTTCTTTAAAAAGAACTTTTATTTTAATATCGTTTTTACTTTTAGCGATTATTTTAAATGAACGAATATATCCTTCATCTTTTAACACTTTACAAAGACCAGCTTTTGCTCTTGAAGCAGGAAACTCAACTCTGTCGTGACCCGCTCTAATTGCATTTCTTATTCTTGTCAGCATATCCGCTATAGGATCAGTCATCATAAGTCAGCTCCTTAATTACCAGCTTGATTTCGTTACACCAGGAATCATTCCACTCAAAGCAAGTTCTCTAAATTTAATTCTAGAGAGTCCGAATGCTCTGTATGTACCTCTTGGTCTACCAGTTAATATACATCTATTTCTAACTCTAACCTGAGAAGAGTTTCTTGGAAGTTTCTGAAGCTTAATTGTTGCATCAGCTACCTGCTCATCACTCGAGTTAGTACTATTAATAATTTTTTTAAGTTCTGCTCTTACAGGAGCATACTTAGCACTTAATTTCTTCTTCATTTCGTTGTTAACGATTTTCGCTTTTCTAGCCATTATCTCATCCTCTAGATTTATTATTTTGCAAAAGGCATTCCTAATAAAGTTAGTAACTCACGACCTTCGTCATTATTCTGAGCCGTAGTGACAATTGATACACCAAGACCTCTAACTTTATCAATTTGATCATAAGTGATCTCAGAAAACATAATTTGCTCTTTAAGACCTAATGTATAGTTACCACGTCCATCAAAACCTTTCTTAGAAACACCTCTAAAGTCACGTACTCTTGGTAGTGAAATTGTGATTAATCTATCTAAGAAGTCATACATTCTCTCACCTCTTAAAGTAACAGAAGCACCCAATGGCATTCCCTCTCTAACTTTAAAAGAAGCAATTGATTTCTTTGCTGTAGCTACAACTGGCTTTTGACCAGCAATTGCAGTTAGATCTTTAATGATTGAATCAACAACCTTTGCATTTGTAACTGCATCTTTTGTACAACAATTAACAACAATTTTCTCAAGTTTTGGAACTTGGTGAATATTTTTGTATTGGTATTTTTCTTTTAACTTACCAACTACATCTTTTTTATAAGTTTCACGTAATCTGCTCATAGTTTGCCTCAACTTACTTCAGTACAGAGCCGCATGCAACTGCTACTCTTACCTGTTTACCGTCTTTCTCTTCAAATCTTACTCTAGTAGCCTTTTTTGTTTTTGGGCTTACTACAGCAACATTACTTAAGTGGATTGGCTTTTCCATATCAGCAAAACCACCAGCAGGATTTTCTTGAGAAGGCTTTAAAGCTTTTTTAGCTAAGTTGATACCTTCAACTAGCAAAGTGCTTTTCTTCAAGTTAAGTCTTTGAACTTTACCTGTCTTACCTTTGTCTTTTCCTGCAATTACCACAACTTCATCATTAACTTTTATCTTTTGCATCTCTAATATCCTTGCAAGTTATAAAACTTCCGGTGCCAGAGAACAGATCTTCGTAAAGTTCTTCCCTCTTAACTCTCTCGCAACTGGACCAAAGATACGAGTACCTACTGGTTCATTATTGTTGTTTAAGATCACCACACTATTATTATCAAATTGGATATATGATCCATCTTCTCTTCTTAATGGGTAAGCTGTACGTACAATTACTGCTTTCTTAACATCACCCTTCTTGATTTTTCCACCAGGAAGTGTTTGCTGTACTGCTACCACTATAATATCGCCAAGGCCAGCGCTCATTCTCTTAGAACCGCCTAAAACCTTAACACACTTTACTTCTTTTGCTCCTGAGTTATCTGCTACCAGAAGCTTTGTTTGCATTTGAATCATGGGTATTTCTCCATCTAAATCAGCTTAACATTAACTCTGTAGTCAGATTATTTCTGAGCTCCAACAAGTTCCCATTTTTTCAACTTAGAGTGTGGTCTAGATTCAATGATCGTTACCTTATCTCCAAGTTTTGCCGTGTTATTTTCATCATGAGCGTGATATCTCTTACTAGAAGAAACGAACTTGTTATATGTTCTGTGCTTAAAACGACGAACAACGTTTACAGTTATAGTCTTATCATTCTTATCAGAAACAACAACACCTTCTAGCGTTCTTTTAAATTTTTTATTTTCAACACTCATCACTACTTACCTTTAGAATTTTTTACTGTTAATAAACGAGCAATATTTCCTTTAGCAATCCTAACAGTATGAGGCTTTTCTAAACCTGATGCTGTCTTCTGCATTCTCAAGTTAAAGAGACTAGTTCTCATCTCTTTAACTTTGGCGTCAATTTGCTTGTTATCTAATCCACTTATTTCGCTTAATTCTAGTTTTTGCATCTTCGCCTCGCAATCATTCCATCTAGGAATTATTCTTCTCTTTTAATAATTCTTGTCTTAACAGGAAGCTTGTACATTGCTAGCTTTAAAGCCTCTTTACTTAATTCAGCATCAAAATGCTTAATTTCGAAAAGTACACGACCTGGTTTAATTACTGCTACCCATTTTTCTGGAGAACCTTTACCTTTCCCCATTCTAACTTCTGCAGGTTTCTTAGTAAGAGACTTGTCTGGAAAAATCTTAATCCAAACGTTACCACCTCTTTTAATCTTTCTTGTCATGGCAATACGGGCTGCTTCAATTTGTCGGCTTGTTATATACCCACAAGTTGTCGCTTGTATAGCAAATTCCCCAAACGTGATACTATTTCCACGGTTGGCTTTGCCCTTCATTCTACCTTTATGTTGTTTACGCCACTTTACTCTTTTAGGACTTAGCATATTGACCTCAAAAATACTGTGTTTCTAATCAGTTAGCACTTAACCCGTTTTATATACGCGCCAGAGGTGCACCATTCATTCAAATCTACAAACCAAAGGTTTATACGTAGACTTCACCTTTATAAACCCAAACCTTAACCCCAATTACACCGTATGTAGTGTGGGCCTCAGCTGTTGAGTAATCTATATCTGCTCTTAATGTGTGAAGAGGCACTTTTCTTTCTGAGTAACCCTCAGCTCTTGCCATTTCTGCACCACCAAGACGACCAGCAGTTCTAACTCTGATACCTTTAACTCCAGCTCTGAAGGCAGATTGCATAACCTTCTTCATAGCTCTTCTAAAAGCAACACGTTTTTCTAACTGAGACGCAATATTTTCCGCAATTAGCTTCGAATCTGCATCTGGTCTCTTAACTTCAGCAATATTAAAAATTAAAGTTCCTTTAGTTAATTTCTTAAGGTCATCTCTAATCTTCTCAATTCCTGCGCCTTTCTTACCGATCGCAACCCCAGGCTTAGCTGTATAAACAGTAACCTTGATTTGATCAGACGTTCTTGAAATTTCAGTTTTAGATACGGCTGCATTCTTCATGTTTTTTTCAACATAATTTCTGATTGCAAGATCTTCTTTTAACTGAGTTGCATAGTTATCCTTTGCATACCAGTTAGATTGCCAACCTTTTATATAACCTAATCTAAAACCATATGGATGTACTTTTTGTCCCATTGTATCCTTCCTATGCTTCTTTCAATTCTAAAGTAACGTGGCTACTTCTTTTTCTAACTCTAAAGGCACGACCCTGAGCTCTTGGCTGAACTCTTTTCAGAGTTGGACCCTCATCTGTGAAGATTTGAGTTAGAACTAGATTGTCCATATCGTACTTATCAGAATCAGCTGCAATAGCAAGTCCACTATTGATCAACTTTGTCAGCATAAGTGCAATTTCTTTCTTTTCGCAAAAACGAAGAATTTTAATTGCTTCTGATGCTTTCTTGTTTCTTACTAAGTCGCATACTTGTCTTACTTTTCTCGGAGCAATTCCTACTCTGCGATTCTTAACTGTAATGGCCATAGCGAGCCTCTCCTAATTTACATGCCACCGAAGTGGCATTTAAAACTATTATTTTCTTTTTGCTTTCTTATCAGCACCGTGACCGTAGTACGTTCTAGTAAGTGCAAATTCCCCTAACTTGTGTCCAATCATATTGTCAGTTACATAAACTGGAATAAACTTCTTACCATTATGAACAGCAAAAGTTAGTCCAATAAATTCTGGAACAATTGTTGATCTTCTAGACCAAGTCTTAATTACTTTTGAACTTTTGTTATCTTCATCCATTACTTTAAGAACTTTCTCAAGTAAGTGGTAATCAACAAAAGGACCTTTTTTAAGTGAACGGGCCATGTATATCTCCCTAACCTATTTTCTTCTTTTAACAATAAATTTATCTGTTCTTTTATTCTTTCTTGTTTTGAAACCTTTAGTTGGTTTACCCCAAGGTGTAACTGGGTGTCTACCACCTGAAGTTCTACCTTCACCACCACCATGCGGGTGATCAACTGGATTCATAACAACACCACGAACCGTTGGTCTGAAACCAAGCATTCTTTTACGCCCAGCCTTACCAATGTTTCTTTTTTCATGATCAAGATTTCCAACCTGACCAATCGTGGCTCTACAAACAGATCTTACCTTTCTAAGCTCACCTGAAGGCATTCTTAGAAGCGCCATCTCACCTTCTTTAGCCATTACCTGTACATAAGCTCCAGCAGATCTTGCGAACTGACCACCAGCACCTGGATGTAATTCAACATTGTGAACTAACGTACCAACTGGGATGTCCTTAAGTTGCTTTGAGTTACCAACAGTAATATCTGCAGTAGCAGATGAGATAACAGTGTCTCCAGCTTTTAATCCAACAGGAGCAAGAATATATCTTTTCTCACCGTCAGCATAAGCTAAAAGAGCAATGTTACACGTTCTGTTTGGATCGTAACTAATTGCTTGTACCTTCGCAGGGATATCAAGTTTGGCTCTTTTGAAGTCAATTACTCTGTATCTTCTCTTAACTCCGCCACCTCTGTGTCTAACAGTGATTGTTCCAGAGTTATTTCTACCTGCTGTGCTCTTCTTAGGAGCCAATAATTTCTTTTCGGGTGCTACACCTTTAGTCAACTCGTCACTATTTACGACTTGCATACGTCTTAGCGAAGGAGTTGTCGGTTTAAATTTTTTAATACCCATAGTTCTTCCTCTTCTACTTTATCTTAATTAGATTCCTTTAAAGAATTCTATTTTTTGACCTTCACCTAGTTCCACGTAAGCCTTCTTGATTTTAGAAGTCTTTTTAATAGCCTTTCCTACTCTCTTTGTCTTACCTGGAGTGATATTTGTT
This sequence comes from Halobacteriovorax sp. JY17, assembly GCF_002753895.1. Classification (NCBI taxonomy): domain Bacteria; kingdom Pseudomonadati; phylum Bdellovibrionota; class Bacteriovoracia; order Bacteriovoracales; family Halobacteriovoraceae; genus Halobacteriovorax; species Halobacteriovorax sp. JY17. The sequence goes on from NZ_NJER01000003.1 coordinate 430,856, forward strand.
TTAACACTTAAAACTTTTACGTCATAAAGTCTTTCAACAGCTTCTTTAATCTGATTCTTATTAGACTTAAGGCCTACAACAAAACCAAATCTATTATACTTCTCAGTTGCTACTGCTGCTTTTTCTGTAATCAATGGTTTTACGATTATATTCTCTAACTGTGCCATCTCTTACCCCAATCTTCCTAAAAGTGCTTCTAGAGCAGCTTTTTCAATTACTAAGTTTTCGTATTTTACTGCTTCGTAAACACTGAAACCTTCAACTGCAAGACCTTTACCGTACTGAAGATTTTTTGCAGCTCTAATTGCTAGAGAATCTTTCTTCTCAGCAACTAATAGTGCAGGCAATAAACCCTTTCCACTTAAAGTAGCAAAAAGCTCTTTAGTTTTACCGTTAGACTCTAAAGAATCTACTACAGTTAATTTTCCAGCTTGAAGCTTGTCAGCCAATACAGACTGAATTGCTTTAGCAGCAACTTTCTTATTTAGCTTCTGGTCATAGCTTCTTGGTTTTGGACCAAAAGCAGTACCACCGCCAACCATAAGAGAAGATCTAATAGAACCTTGACGTGCTCTACCTGTACCTTTCTGCTTAAATGGCTTAGCTCCACCACCACTAACTTCACCTTTAGTTTTCGTACATGCGTTACCTTGTCTTCTACCAGCTAATGTAGCTTTAACTACTTGGTGAACTACAGGAACGTTTATGTCTTCAGAAGTAAGGCTTACATTTGTGCTTAGCTTTCCTGAAGTTTCGAATTTTCCATTAAGTACTGTTATATCTGTCATTTTTACAACCCCTTAACTATTTCTTCAAAGCTCTAGCTATTTTAATGAAGCTATTTTTTGAACCTGGTAACGAGCCTTTAATAAGCATGTAACCTTTTTCAGTATTTACTTCAACAACTTTGACGTTTTGAACTGTTTGTTTAACTGCACCCATGTGTCCTGGCATTTTTTTCAATTTGAAAACTCTACCTGGAGTAGCTCTGTTACCAATTGAACCTGTTGTTCTATGGAAGTGAGAACCGTGAGCAGCTGGACCACCAGCAAAGTTGTACTTCTTCATTACACCTTGAAAACCCTTACCTTTAGTAACACCAGTTACGTCTACGTAAGTCTCAGGAGTAAATGAAGATACAGATACTTCTTTACCTAGATCATCGTTTGATACTGTTTCGTTTTTGATTTCAGCGAACTTCGTTAAGTTTGCACTTACGTTTGCGCTCTTTAAGTGACCTTTAATTGGCTTCTTAACCAATTTCTCTCTCTTCTCACCATAACCAACTTGATAAGCTTCATAACCGTCTTTTTCAACAGTTTTCACTTGAGTTACGATGTTTGGGATTAATTTTACGACTGTTACAGGAACATGGTTACCGTTTTCATCGAAAATTCGAGTCATACCTGCTTTTACGCCATAAAATGCAGGAAGGTCGATTGAATTTGCAGTTGCAGAATTTTCAGTAGACTGATTCTCAACAGCTGTATTTTCTTCTGTCATTGATCCTCCACAGCATCACCCTACTCTTAGGGATGCATGCATGGTTAATAAAATAATTTAGACTAATTAATTTGAGTTTAGTCTATATACTAGTATTTAATTTCTACGTCAACACCAGCTGATAAGTCTAACTTCATTAGGCTATCAACAGTTTGTTGTGTTGGGTCTACGATATCAATAAGTCTTTTGTGAGTTCTCATTTCGAACTGCTCTCTAGACTTCTTGTTAACGTGTGGTCCCCTAAGAACAGTAAATTTATTAATTTCTGTTGGTAAAGGAATAGGTCCAGCTACTCTCGCACCTGTCTCTTTCGCTGTGTTAACAATTTCGCTAACAGAGTTATCAAGTAATTTATAATCGTAAGCTCTAAGCTTAATTCTTAGTCTTGGTTCTTTCATGACTATTAAATCCTCATATTTTTTTACATATAGAGTCAGGGTTTTATGAGTTATTGGGCCCTTTGTCAATAATAATTAAAAATTTAATTCATTTTTTTTATTATTTTTGGCCCAAAATTCAAATACTTACTCTTTCCAATAATACTTCTTTAAAAAAGGGCCATTTCTCATGGCCCCTTGTGTAAATTTTACTTTTAAAAATTATTCAACGATCTCAGATACTGTTCCTGCTCCGATTGTTCTACCACCCTCACGGATTGCGAACTTAAGACCTTTTTCCATTGCGATTGGAGTAATTAACTCTACGTCGAATGAAGTGTTGTCTCCTGGCATGATCATCTCTGTTCCAGCTGCTAACTCAATAGCTCCTGTCACATCTGTTGTTCTGAAGTAAAACTGTGGTCTGTATCCCTTGAAAATTGGAGTGTGTCTTCCACCCTCTTCTTTTGAAAGAATATAAACTTCACACTTAAATTTCGCGTGTGGCTTAACTGTTCCTGGCTTAATTAAACACTGTCCACGTTCGATATCTTCTCTTTTAACACCTCTTAAAAGAAGTCCTACGTTATCTCCAGCTCTACCTTCATCAAGAAGCTTTCTGAACATCTCAACACCAGTTACTGTTGTCTTAGTAGTTTCTTTAATACCAACGATTTCTACTTCTTCGTTTACCTTAACGATCCCTCTTTCAATACGTCCTGTACAAACTGTACCACGTCCTGAAATTGAGAAAACATCTTCTACTGGCATTAAGAAATTCTTATCGATATCTCTCGCTGGAGTTGGGATGTACTCGTCAACTTGTGCCATTAGCTCAAGAACTTTGTCCTTACCAATTGCATCGTCTCTCATCTCAAGTGCTGCAAGCGCTGAACCTGCTACGATTGGAAGATCGTCACCTGGGAAATCATAAGAAGAAAGAAGTTCTCTTACTTCCATCTCTACAAGCTCAAGTAGTTCTTCGTCATCTACTTGGTCTACTTTATTTAAAAATACTACGATCGCTGGAACACCAACCTGTCTAGCAAGAAGGATATGCTCTCTAGTCTGAGGCATTGGTCCGTCTGCTGCTGAACATACTAGGATCGCTCCATCCATCTGTGCCGCACCTGTAATCATGTTCTTTACATAATCCGCGTGACCTGGACAATCTACGTGAGCATAATGTCTCGAAGCTGTCTCATATTCAATGTGAGAAGTATTAATTGTAATCCCTCTCGCTTTCTCTTCTGGAGCAGAGTCAATCTCGTCGAACTTTCTTACTGCTCCACCTAGTGCATTTGCAAGAGTGATTGAAATCGCTGCTGTTAATGTTGTTTTACCGTGGTCAACGTGCCCAATCGTACCGATGTTTACGTGCGGCTTACTTCTGTCAAAAGATTCCTTTGCCATTTTAATTCTCCTAAAGTTTATATCTTTGTTTTATTTTTATTTAAAAATCAATTTGCTGAATTTAAATATATATACCCTTTTTTTCAAGTATTACTTTTGCCATATCTCGAGAAAGACCTTCATACTTACTAAAGTTCATTGTGAAGCTTGCTCTTCCCTGCGATTTTGATCTTAGATCAGTACTATAACCAAACATTTCAGCTAACGGGACTTCTGCTTCAACAACTTCTTTATTTTGTTTTGCATTCATGGCCAAAACTTTACCACGTTTCATATTTATATCAGAAATCACATCACCAGTGTAATCGATTGGCGTAACAACTTCTAAAGACATTAATGGTTCGAGTAAACCAATTCCTGCTTTCTGACAGGCTTCTCTAAATGCATTTGAAGCCGCGATTATATAAGCAACTTCCGATGAAGATTCTTCACTATATTTTGCTTCTAATAAAGTCACTTTAATATTTATAAAGGCGTATCCGGCCATGGCCCCACCTGGAGCAGTATCATGAATTGACTTCTCAATCGCATCGATAAATTCTTGTGGCAAATCTCTCTTCGTAAGCGACGTATGGAAGTCAACGCCTGCTTGATGGTCTGCAGGCTCAACTTTCAATTTGACATGACCAAATTGAATTTTACCTCCGTGCTCTTTATCAAATGTATTCTCCGCCTCACCTGACGCTAAAACACTTTCTCTATAAGAAACTTGAGGTGCTCCAACACGTATCCCCACTTTAAATTCACGCTCTAACCTATCTGCGATAATTTCAAGATGAAGTTCACCCATTCCATAAATTAATAACTGACCAGTTTCTTTATTATTTTGAAATGTGAACGATGGATCTTCTAATTTTAATCTTGAAAGTGATTCCATCAACTTCTTTTCGTCAGCCGTTGTCTTTGGCTCGATAGCGACAGAAATTACAGATTCGGGAAAGTCCATTAGATCATAAACAATTGGCTTATGATCCGTACAAAGAGTTTCTCCAGTAATAGTATCTTTTAATCCTGATACAGCAACAATATCTCCAGCCCTAGCTTCTGCAAGCTCTGTTCTCTTGTCAGCATGCATCTGAAGAATTTTTGTAATTCTTTCTTTTTTCTTTTTGTGCGGATTATAAATAGTTGCACCTTGCTTTAATGTTCCTGAATAAATTCGAACATAGTGAAGCATACCAACAAAAGGATCCGAAGCGATCTTAAATGCTAATCCACTAAAGAGATCTTCTTCAGATGGTTTTCTTGTATCTTCTTTTTCAATATCTTTAGCGCTATGGCCTTTAATTTCTCCACGATCTATTGGAGATGGAAGATAGTCACAGATTGCGTCTAATAATGGCTGAACGCCTTTATTCTTAAAAGCTGATCCACATAGAACAGGAATAAAGTCATCGTTTATGACAGCAGATCTTATCGCGGCCTTAATAGTTTCGATAGAAATCTCTTCTCCACCAAGATACGCCTCTGCTAGGTCGTCATTGTAATCACAAAGAGATTCGATGAGCTCTTCTCTAGAGAGTGTTGCCTCGTCTTTTAAATCTTCAGGGATTTCTCTTTGCTCAACTGTTGCACCAAGATTGTCATCGCTAAAAAATAACCCCTTCATCTCAACTAGATCAACCATTCCAAGAAAATCTTCTTCAGCCCCTATTGGAATCTGAATAGCTGCGGCCTTCTTACCAAGTCTCTCTCTTATTTCATCTAAACAGTTTTGAAAATCTGCACCAACTCGGTCCATTTTATTTACAAAAGCAATTCTAGGAACTTTATATTTATCAGCCTGTGCCCAAACTGTTTCGGACTGAGGCTCAACTCCAGACACAGCATCAAAGACGCCTACAGCGCCGTCAAGCACTCTAAGGGCCCTTTCAACTTCGATTGTAAAGTCTACGTGTCCGGGTGTATCAATTATATTTATATTTTTCTTATTCCATGAACATGTTGTTGCTGCAGAGGTAATTGTTATACCTCTTTCTTGCTCCTGAACCATCCAGTCCATTGTCGCCGCACCGTCATGAACTTCACCAATCTTATGACTCTTTCCCGTATAAAAGAGAATACGCTCTGTTGTTGTAGTCTTGCCTGCATCAATGTGTGCCATGATGCCAATGTTGCGGATTGAATCGATTTGAACTGAGCTCATATTCCTTAAGCCTTTACTAAAAATGGCTTCCTAAGTTTTAACACCTAGGAAGCCATAAAAATTGCAATTAGAATTTAAATTATATTACCACTTAAGGTGAGCAAATGCTTTGTTTGCTTCAGCCATTTTGTAAACGTCTTCACGTTTCTTAACAGCTCCACCTCTACCTTGAGAAGCATCAACGATTTCGTCTGCTAACTTCTCCATCATAGTCTTACCACCTCTATTCTTAGAGTATTCTCTAAGCCATCTAAGTGCTAAAGACTGACGTCTGTTAGGTCTTACTTCTACTGGAATTTGGTATGTAGCACCACCAATACGACGAGACTTAACTTCTACAGCCGGCTTGATGTTTGAAAGTGCTTTTTTAAATACTTTTAATGGCTCTTCACCAGTTTTCTTTTCAACGATACTCATCGCACCGTAAAAGATTTTTTCTGCTGCTGACTTCTTTCCTTGTATCATCAAACTGTTGACACATTTAGAAATCACTACGTCTTGATACACTGGATCTGGAAGAACCAGTCTCGCAGGCGCTCTACGTTTTCTACTCATAAAAACATCCTCTTCAATCCACTAGGGATTTACTCTGACCGACACGTCGGCCAGTGATTAATAATAAACTGCTAAGAAATTATTTCTTAGGCTTCTTGCAACCATACTTAGAACGTCTTTGTCCTCTTTTATCAACACCTGTTGCATCAAGAGCACCACGAATAGTATGGTATCTAACACCTGGAAGATCTTTAACTCTTCCACCTCTAAGAAGAACAATACTGTGTTCTTGGAGGTTGTGACCTTCGCCACCAATGTAAGAAGTTACTTCAAAACCTGAAGTTAATCTTACTCTACAAACTTTTCTCATCGCCGAGTTAGGTTTCTTAGGAGTAGTTGTATAAACTCTCGTACAAACCCCTCTACGCTGAGGGCAGGCTACTAGGGCAGGAGACTTAGTCTTTGTCTGCTTATCCGTTCTACCTTTTCTAATCAATTGGTTAATCGTAGGCATTACCCACTCCTTCTACTTCATCGCAATTTTAGCTTATACAGCCAAATTGATGTATCACACCAATTTGGCTGATTCAAGTTTTTTATACCATTAATGTAACAGATTCTTCTACTTTTTCAGTTTCTTCTTCTTCAACTACCGCTTCAAAGTCGCGATATTTTGAAATACCTGATCCAGCAGGAATCAATCTACCCATAATTACGTTCTCTTTCAGTCCACGCAGAGAATCTGACTTCCCTTCAAGCGTTGCCTGAGTAAGAACCTTCGTCGTTTCCTGGAAAGAAGCGGCTGAGATAAATGAGTCAGTCGTTAAAGACGCTTTAGTAATACCAAGTAACATTGGTCTACCTTGAGCTGGCTCGTAACCATCTGCAATCATTTGCTCATTAACTTCTTGGAACTCACCTTTAGTAACTGAGTCTCCAATAACAAAGTTTGTATCTCCAGCATTCAGAACTTCGATTTTCTTAAGCATTTGAGAAACAATTACCTCAATATGCTTATCATCAATCTTAACACCCTGAAGACGGTAAACCTCTTGGATCTCGTCAACAATGTAACGAGCAAGAGCTTTGATACCCATAACTCTTAGAATATCGTGTGGATTTGAAGGACCATCCATAATCGGCTCACCGGCACGGATATAATCGCCTTCATTTACAATCACATAACGACCTTTTGGAACAGAGTAAGTTACAGGCTCACTTCCGTCTTCTGGTCTAACGATAATTCTTCTATTACCTCTTAATTCTGGACCAAATTCAATCGTTCCTGAAACGTCTGAAATTTGTGCAGCATTAGATGGCTTTCTTGCTTCGAAAAGTTCTGCAACTCTTGGAAGACCACCGGTAATATCTTTTGTCTTAGTTGTTTCACGAGATAGTTTAGAAAGCGCATCTGCCGCTCCAACTTGATCACCTTCATTAACCATAATGTTGGCACCAACTTGTAGACGGTAAGTTGCATGTCTCTTAGTACCTGGAACAACTATTGGATTTCCGTTCTCATCAACAATAGAAAGTCTAGGTTGTAGAGATGGATCCTTAGATTCAACAACAACTTTCTGAGTTAACCCTGTAACTGCATCTGTTTGTTCATTGATCGTTGCACCAGCAATAATATCTTCGTACTTAACTGTACCTTTAACTTCTGTAAGAACTGGAATCGCAAACGGGTCCCATTCAATAACTGTATCACCAACGTTTACTGCATCACCTTCTTTAAAGAAGATTTTTGCACCGTAAACTGCAGGGTATCTTTCTTTTTCTGCTCCACGAGCATCTTTAATGATAAGTTCCCCGATCTTGTTCATAACAATCATCGTTCCATCAGCTTTCGTTTCAACACTTACGTTTTCATACGAAAGATCACCGGCCGTTCTAATCTGAGTCTTATTAACTTGAGCACCAGCAGTTGCAGTACCACCAACGTGGAATGTACGCATCGTAAGCTGAGTACCAGGTTCACCAATTGACTGAGCCGCGATAACACCTACAGCTTCACCAATAGAAACTCTGGTTCCTCTTGCAAGGTCACGTCCAAAACAACTTACACAGAAACCATGTCTTTCTTTACAAGTTAGAACTGATCTAACTTTGATCTGATCCACATCACGCTCTTTAAGTTGCTCCATATCTTTTTCAGTAAGAAGATAATTTCTTGGGAAGATTTCTTTAGCTTCACCATCAACGATAGGAGCTGCAGTTACTCTACCCATTGCTCTTTCAGCAACGTGCTCAACGATCTCTCCTGCTTCAATTGTTGAAGTTAGAGTAATACCATCTTGAGTTCCACAATCTTCGTTTCTGATAATCCCATCTTGAGCAACGTCAACAAGTCTTCTCGTTAAATAACCAGAGTTTGCTGTTTTAAGTGCAGTATCGGCAAGACCTTTACGTGCACCGTGCGTAGAAGAGAAGTACTCAAGAACTGAAAGACCTTCACGGAAGTTCGAAGTAATTGGTGTTTCAATAATTTCACCAGATGGTTTAGCCATAAGACCACGCATGGCCGCAAGCTGTCTCATCTGAGCAGCAGAACCCCTTGCTCCAGAGTTTGCCATCATATAAAGAGAGTTAAACGAAGGAGCTTGAATGTCTTCTTCACCTTCAATATCACTTGAGAAAGTATCAATTGAAATTCTCTCGAGCATTACTTGTGTTAAGTGCTCACCAGTTTGTGCCCAAACATCAACGATCTTGTTGTATCTTTCACCGTTAGTAATAGAACCTTCGTTATATTCTTCAGTGATCTTTGCAACTTCAGCATATGCTTCATCTAGAATATTTACTTTTTCTTCTGGAATAGTCATATCGTGAACGTTAATTGAGATACCAGCTTTTGTTGCCTGGAAGTAACCTAGTCTCATTAAAGAATCAGCAAGAAGAACAGTCTCTTTTTCAGACCCAACTCTATATGCTTTATCGATAAGTGCACCAAGTTCTTTCTTACCAAGAATCTTGTTGATATCTGAATACTTAAGACAAGATGGAATCGCATCATAAACAAATGTTCTACCAACTGTAGTTTCAATCAACGTACCTTCAACTCTTACTTTAACAGGAGCTTGAAGGTGAAGGTTTCCAGAGTGGTAAGCGAATTGTGCTTCTTCTTTAGAAGCAAATACTTTTCCATATCCTCTAGCGTATGGACGAATTCTAGTCATGTAGTAAAGACCAAGAACGATATCCTGTGAAGGAACGATAATTGGTGCACCATCTTTCGGAGAAAGAATGTTGTTCGTCGACATTGCAAGAATTCTACACTCGATTTGAGCTTCAAGTGATAGAGGTACGTGAACGGCCATCTGGTCACCGTCGAAGTCGGCGTTAAATGCCGTACAAACAAGTGGGTGAAGTTGGATAGCTTTACCTTCAATAAGAGTTGGTTCAAATGCTTGAATACCAAGTCTGTGAAGAGTAGGTGCACGGTTTAGAAGTACTGGATGCTCCTGAACTACTTGCTCAAGAATATTCCAAACTTCTTCTTTTTGTTGATCAACCATTTTCTTTGCAACTTTAATAGTTGTACAGTGACCAAGCTCAATTAGTTTGTTGTAAATAAACGGCTTGAAAAGCTCAAGGGCCATTAACTTAGGTAAACCACACTGGTGTAATCTTAGTGTTGGACCAACAACGATTACAGAACGTCCTGAATAATCAACACGTTTACCAAGAAGGTTTTGTCTAAAACGACCTTGCTTACCTTTAAGCATATCTGAAAGAGATCTTAATGGACGCTTGTTAGCTCCTGTAAAAACTTTTCCTCTTCTACCGTTATCAAATAGAGCATCGACTGCTTCTTGAAGCATTCTCTTTTCGTTTCTGATAATGATTTCTGGAGCATTAAGTTCTTTAAGTCTCTTAAGACGATTATTTCTGTTAATTACTCTTCTATAAAGATCGTTAAGATCTGAAGTCGCAAAACGACCTGCTTCAAGAGGAACTAATGGTCTTAAATCTGGTGGAAGAACTGGAACAACATCCATCATGAACCACTCAGGCTTGTTTTCAGATTTTAAAATTGATTCAACAACTTTAAGTCTTTTAACAATCTTAGTTCTGGCCATTTCTGTTGTAGCAGCTTTTAAACCTCTTCTTAACTCTTTATTATCAAGGTCAAGATCGATTTTTCTAAGCATATCTTTTACAATTTCTCCGCCCATTCCGGCTTCGAATTCAATACCTTGCTCTTTAAGCTCAAAGTATTGTTGCTCAGTGATTACTCTACCGATTTCTAAACCACCATCTTGTCCGTCAGTAGCTGACGAAGTAACGATGTAAGCTTCGTAGTAAAGAACTTTTTCAAGCTCTTTAAGAGTCAGGCTTAAAAGTGCTCCTAAACGTGAAGGTAGTGAACGTAGGAACCAGATATGTGCAACTGGAGCAGCAAGCTCAATATGTCCACATCTCTCTCTTCTTACTTTAGAAAGTGTAACTTCAACACCACACTTTTCACACACAACACCTCTGTGCTTCATTCTCTTATATTTACCACAGATACATTCGTAATCTTTTACTGGCCCAAAAATCTTGGCGCAAAATAGACCATCTCTTTCTGGTTTAAAAGTTCTGTAGTTAATTGTTTCAGGCTTTTTAACTTCACCAAATGACCACTCACGAATAGTATCAGGAGATGCCATTTTTACTGAAACAGCTTCTACACTAATCGGATCTTTTGGTTTATCAAAAAAGTTCAATAAGTCTTTCATGCCTAATCCTCAATATGTCCCCGAGCAAGCTCGGGGATAAAATTAATTAAAAAATTCTTCTTCAGTACTCTCGTCTAACTTCACATCAAGACAAAGTGCCTGTAACTCGCGAATAAGAACGTTAAATGATTCAGGAAGACCTGGCTCAAGAACTTGTTCACCTTTTACAATTGATTCATACATTCTAGTACGACCAATAACATCATCTGACTTAACAGTTAAGAACTCCTGAAGAGTGTAAGCTGCACCGTATGCTTCAAGTGCCCAAACTTCCATTTCCCCAAGTCTCTGTCCACCGAACTGAGCCTTACCACCAAGTGGCTGCTGAGTAACAAGTGAGTAAGGACCTGTAGATCTTGCGTGAAGTTTTTCATCAACAAGGTGGTGTAGTTTAAGCATATACATCGCTCCAACAGTAACATCTTCCGCGAACGCGTCTCCTGTCATTCCGTCGAATAATGTAGTCTTACCATTTCTCTCTAAATCACCAAGAGCAAGCATGTCTCTAATTTTCTCTTCTTTAGCACCATCAAATGCTGAAGTTGAGAAACGAACACCTGTTGCCAATTGATCAGCAACTGCTCTTACTTCTTTATCAGTAGCTTTTTTAAGCCAATTCTTAACATCTTCAGTTTCATAGATCTTGTAGATGTAATCTTTAATTTCTGCCATCGCAACCTGATCTTCAATCAGAGCTTTCATCTTCTCACCAAGACCACGTCCGGCCCAACCAAGGTGAAGCTCAAGAAGCTGACCAATGTTCATACGAGATGGAACCCCTAGAGGATTCAGAACGATTTCTACTGGAGTACCGTCAGCAAGGAATGGCATATCTTCTTGTGGAAGAACGTTCGAGATAACACCTTTGTTACCGTGACGACCAGCCATCTTATCACCAGGTTGAAGCTTTCTCTTGATCGCTACATAAATAGTAACTTTCTTGATTACACCTGGAGGTAATTCATCCCCTCTATGGTGCTTAGCTATTTCATCGTTGGCTTTTTGACGAACTCTGTTGACTCTATTTCTAACGTCTGCAAAGTACTCACTTAGTCTTTCTTCAAGTGCCGGCTCAAGTGGTAAGTAACCAATAAGCTCAAATGGAACCGAAGCAAGAACTTCACCTGTTAGCTCTGCACCTTTTGGAAGAAGCTCTGTTGAACCGTCTTCTGATACAAGTCTATCAGTTGTTTTTGTACCCTTAAGCATTTCTGCAATCTTTAAGATAGAAGAAGTTTGAATTGCTTTAATTTCAATTCTCTCATCTCTTCTGATTAAAGTTGTTTCTTGCTCAATGATTTCTTTAGATCTTGCACAAAGCTCAACACCTTCTCTAGTGTAAACTTTTGCATCAATAACAGTACCACGTACTGACGATGGTGCTCTTAAAGAAGTATCCTTAACATCTCCGGCCTTATCACCAAAGATTGCTTTAAGAAGTTTCTCTTCTGGTGAAAGTTGAGTCTCACCTTTTGGAGTAATCTTACCAACAAGAATATCACCTGGTTTAATGATCGCACCAACTCTAATAATACCTGCTTCATCAAGATCCTTAAGGGCCTCTTCTGAAACGTTTGGAATATCACGAGTGATCTCTTCTTTACCAAGTTTAGTGTCTCTAGCTTCAACTTCATAACTTTCGATATGAACAGAAGTGAAAACATCTCTTGCAAGTAATCTTTCATTGATTAGGATCGAATCTTCATAGTTGTAACCACCCCATGGCATGAACGCTACAAGTACGTTTTGCCCAAGAGCTAAGTCACCTAAGTGAGTACCAGGTCCGTCAGCGATTACCATTCCCTTAGAAACAACATCACCTTCTTTAACTAGCGCCTTTTGGTTATTACAAGTATTCTGGTTAGTTCTTTGATATTTAACAAGTTTGTAAATATCAACACCAGATTGACCTTCATCAAATTTATTTCTCTGAATAACAATTCTGTTTGAATCAACAAAGATAACTCTACCAGAATGTTTCGCAAAAAGAATTGCACCCGAATCTCTAGCAACAGTACTTTCAATACCTGTTCCTACGATTGGAGCATCAGTTCTAACAACAGGCACGGCCTGTCTCATCATATTCGATCCCATTAGTGCACGGTTGGCATCATCGTGCTCAAGGAAAGGAATTAGAGATGTTGCGATCGAAATCATCTGTTGAGGCGAAACGTCCATCAGCTCTACTTGATCGTTAGGAACAAGTGTAAATTCACCCGCCGCACGAGAAGGAACATGTTCTCCGTCTACTTTTCCATCAACAATATGATTGTTATCAATCTGTGCAATTACTTTTCCTTCTTCTTCAAAAGCTGTGAAGTACTTAGCTGCACCTAGAGATAGATCTTCATTTACCGTCTGGTATGGAGTTTCAATGAAACCGTACTCAGAAACTCTTGCATACGTTGCAAGTGAAGTAATTAGACCAATGTTTGGTCCTTCTGGAGTCTCAACCGGACACATTCTACCGTAGTGAGTAGAGTGAACGTCACGAACTTCGAAACCAGCTCTTTCTCTCGTTAGACCACCTGGCCCAAGAGCTGAAAGACGTCTTTTATGTGTTACTTCAGAAAGTGGATTTGTTTGATCCATAAACTGAGACAGCTGAGAAGAACCAAAGAATTCTTTTACTGATGCTGAAACTGGTTTTTGGTTAACAAGATCGTATGGCATCATTGTTTCAATTTCTTGAATTGCCATTCTTTCTTTAACAGCTCTTTCCATACGTACAAGACCAACTCTAAATTGGTTCTCAAGTAGTTCACCTACCGCACGTACTCTTCTGTTACCAAGGTGATCAATATCATCAACTTTACCTTTTCCGTTGTTAAGTTCAACAAGGTACTTAGCAGTCATGATAATATCGTCTTTAGTAAGAACTGTATTTTCAACAGGAACACTTAATCCAAACTTATAATTAATTTTCATACGACCAACTTTTGATAGATCGTATTTTTCGTCATTAAAGAATAAGTTGTTAAATAGTAGCTCTGCAGCTTCTACTGTCGGTGGCTCACCTGGACGTAATCTTTCAAAGATTTTAGTAAGTGCAGTTTCTCTTGAATCTGTTTTATCTAAAAGAAGAGTATTTCTAACTTGGTCACCAAAGTTAATCATATCAATATAGATAACTTTTACTGACGTGATCCCAGCAGTAATAAATTCTTGAATCTTAACTTCTGAAATAGCTTCATTAGCAAGACATAGAACTTCACCTGTGTTTTCGTCAAAAATATCTTCAGCAGCAACTTTACCAATCACTTCTTCAAGTTCAGCAGAAATTTGAGTTACACCAACTTCGTTAAGTTTTTTAACAGAAGCTTTTGTAAATTTCTTACCTTTCTTAACAAGTGCTTTTCCAGTTTTTGGATCAAGGATGTCGTTATACGCTCTTGTTCCAATCATTAGAGAAAAGTCTAACTCTCTTGAGAAAGTAGTGTCTTTATTGATATGTAACGTTTCCATCTCATAGAACATTTCTAAGAGGTCTGTCGTTGTATATCCCATAGCTTTTAAGACTACAGTTGCATGTAATTTTCTTTTTCTATCAATTCTAGCAAATAGAACATTCTTGTGATCAAACTCGAAGTCTAACCAAGAACCTCTATGTGGAATAATTCTAGCAGAATAAAGTAATTTACCACTTGAGTGCTTCTTACCTGAATCGTGCTCGAAAATAATCCCTGGAGATCTGTGAAGCTGAGAAACAATAACTCTCTCAGTTCCGTTGTATACGAAAGAACCAGTCTCGGCCATAAGAGGAATATTACCGAGGTAAACTTCCTGCTCTTTAATCGATGATACTGTTCTTTGCTCGTTCCCATCTTTATCTACGTTTACTTCGTAGAAAACAAGACGAACAACCACTTTAAGTGGAGCTTCGTAAGAAAGGCCTCTTTGTCTACACTCTTTCACAGAGTACTTTGGCTCTTCCAATGTATAACTTACAAATTCTAATGAAACTGTTTTGTTGAAATCGTGAATTGGAAAAACAGAGTGGAATACATGTTGTAAACCAACCATTTTTCTCTGCGCCGGTGGCACATCTTTTTGCAGAAATTCTTCGAAAGATTTCAACTGAAGATTCATGAGTGGTGGTGTCTCAAGTACCGTTGGAGCTGTAGAAAAACTCTTTCGATACCATTCATTCGGCTTAAAAACCTCAGTCATTTGATGTCTCCTAGAGAGAAGAAAGTATATATTAAATCGATTTTAAATTATTTTTTTTGCCAAAAATGCAAAAAGGCGTGAAGACGCGTCCGTCTTCACACCGTTTATTTTTTACAAATTCTAAAGACTTAAGTCTTTAAAAGATGAACTAAGTAACAAATTACTTAAGCTCAGCTTTTGCTCCAGCAGCTTCAAGTTTCGCCTTGATTTCTTCTGCTTCAGCTTTTTCAATACCTTCTTTGATTGCTTTTGGAGCACTTTCAACAAGTTCTTTTGCTTCCTTAAGTCCAAGTCCAGTAATTCCTCTAACTTCTTTAATTACGTTGATCTTCTTAGCTCCTGCTTCAGTTAGCATAACAGTAAATTCAGTTTGCTCTTCAACAGCTGCACCAGCAGCAGCACCAGCTACAGCTACAGGAGCCGCTGATACACCAAATTTTTCTTCTAGTTCTTTAACTAGGTTAGCCACGTCTAAAACAGACATTGCAGAGATATGATCGATAAGTTGTTCGTTTGTAATTGACATATAAAACTCCTAAAATTTTTAAAATTAATAAATTAAAATAATAAATTGTTAACGTTTCTACTCTTCAGTTGCTGGTTCTTCAACCGCTGGCGCTTCTTCAGCAGCCGCTTCAACTGGAGCAGGTTCTGCACCTGATTCTTTCTGCTCTTGAACAGCAAATAGCACTCTGGCTAATGCTGAAATTGGAGCATTGAAAGTAGCAAGTAATGTACCTAACATTTCGTCAAGTGATGGTAAATCAGCAAGAGCTTGTACTTCTTGAACAGAAAGAATCTTTCCATCAAGTAGACCACCTCTAAGTTCTACCATTTCGTGTTTCTTTCCAGCTTCTTTAAGAGCCTTCGCAACACCCGGAGCATCTTCAAATGCAAATGCTACCGCTTGTGGACCTTTAAGGTTTGCAAGCATTTCTTCTGCTCCCGTACCTTTAGACGCAAGTCCAAAAAGAGTATTTCTAGTTACCACTAGCTTCCCGTTGGCTTCTCTAATTTCTTTTCTTAGAGCTACACCATCGTTCGAAGTCATCCCGATAACGTTTGTAAGAAAAATACCCTTCGCATTTTCGATATCGCTTTTAAGCGAGTCGATAATGACGCCTTTTTCTTCTCTGGTTAACATAAAACCTCCAAATTGGTTAATATTAGGAGGGAGTTTCGGCTGGATTTATACGCTCATTCCATTGAGCCGTAACCTGCTTTCTTCAACCCTATTATTTAGCTACGCTTAGCGCTTCTAATGTATCTACTTTAATTCCTGGACCCATTGTTGTACTGAAAGTTAATGTCTTTAAGTACGTACCCTTGGCCGTAGAAGGCTTAGCCTTAATGATAGCTGTTACAACAGCATCAATATTTTGTCTAAGCTTTGCAGGCTCAAAAGACACTTTCCCAACAGGAACGTGAATAATACCATTCTTCTCAGTACGGTATTCAACCTTACCAGCTTTTTGCTCAGCAACTGCTTTAGCAACATCAGGAGTAACTGTTCCAAGTTTCGGGTTAGGCATAAGACCTCTTGGCCCTAAAACTCTACCGATTCTACCTAGTTTACCCATCATGTCTGGAGAAGCGATAACTCTATCGAAATCTAACCATCCACCAGCAATCTTTTGAACGATATCATCACCACCGGCGAAATCTGCACCAGCTTCTTCAGCTGCTTTGATTTTATCTCCAGAAGTAATAACACAAACTCTTACGTCTTTACCTGTACCAGCTGGAAGAGCTAATGCCCCACGAATCATCTGATCAGCATGTCTTGGATCAACACCAAGATTAAAAGCTACGTCAACAGTTGCATCAAAAGTAACATAGCTAGTTTCTTTAGCAAGATTGATCGCTTCTTCGAATGAATATAATTTTGTACTGTCAACTTTCGCTGCAGCTTCTAAATACTTTTTTGACTTTGTCTTAGCCATGATAACACCTCATTGGTTTTAACGAGCTTGCGCTCTCCCACTTAATTAATAGTCTAACTTTAATCCCATTGCTCTAATAGAACCTTCAATTGTTCTCTCTGCTGCCTCTTGTGATGCTGCAGTTAGATCCGGTCTCTTAGTTTCAACTATTTCTTCAACAATCTTCTTAGGAACTGAACCTGCTACTTCTGTACCTGGTTTCTGGGATCCTCTTTTTAACTTAAGTTTTGTCTTAAGTAAGTAAGAAGCTGGTGGCGTCTTCGTAACAAATGAAAATGATCTGTCAGAATAAACTGTAATAATTGTTGGAAGTACTGTTCCGTTTTCTTTTTGCGTCTTCGCATTGAAAGCTTTACAAAATTCCATAATGTTCACACCCTTTTGACCAAGTGCTGGTCCAATTGGAGGTGAAGGGTTTGCTTTTCCGGCTTCAATTTGTAATTTAATGAAACCTGTAATCTTTTTTGCCATGATTACTCCTGCGATCTATTCGATCTACCAACAAGTTAATATTTATGCTTTTTCAATTTGTGTAAAATCTAACTCAACTGGTGTTGGTCTACCAAAAATTGAGACGTTTACACGTATTTTACCTTTTTCATTAACCGCTTCTACAGTTCCAACAAAAGATGCGAATGGACCTTCAATAACCTTAACTGTCTCACCCTCTTCAAAGGCAATAGTTGTCTTAGCTTTCTTGAATCCGTCGCTCTGCTGTCCAGTCATATAAGCAGCTTCTTCTTCAGATATAGGCGCTGGCTTATCAGATGTTCCACCAACAAAACCAGTAATCTTATCTGTATCTTTAACAAGGTGCCATGTCTTATCATTCATGATCATTTTAATCAACACGTAACCTGGAAATAACTTCTTTTTGATCGTTCTCTTTCTACCATTAGCATGACTAGTAACAGTCTCTTCAGGGACCATGATCTCTGAAAAGCTTTCAGTTTGCTTATAGTTAACAATTCTTTCTTTTAATGCTCTTTGAACCTTACCTTCTTGACCAGTAAGTGTCTTAGCAATAAACCATTTAAAGTCTGGAGAATCACCCTTCGCAAGCTCACCCTCTGCAGTTTCAGACTCTTCACCCTCTGCTGCTGCCTCAATAGTTTCTTCAGTCTCTACAACCTCAGTAACTTCTTCTACTGCTTTGTTTTCATCAGACATATATCACCTTATAATTAGTATAATAATTCTAAAACTTTTCTAAATGAGAAATCCACCAATACGAAAATCCCACTTATTATTGAAACTGTAATAACAAGACCTACCGTCATTTTTAATACAGAATCTTTATCTGGCCAAATTACCTTAACCAGCTCTGAGTAAACTTCCTGCATATGTGTAGATGCATTCTTATTTTTCAGAATTCCAATAAATGTCCCAAGTCCTACAACGATTCCCAATCCTTGAGATACGGCCAAGAAATTAGAAACTTTTGCTTCTAAATCAAACCATTCACCTAATTGACCAACAAAACGAATTGCTACAAAACCAGCCAAAATACTGATAATTGCAACGAATGTGTTGATCCACTTTTTTCCGTCTTCTACTCGAATAAATGACATCCGAAAAATCCTTGGACTAAATTTATTTCTAACAATAATTTGTTAAAAATTAGTTATTATTTACGTATAAGTTTTCCATATATCCAACAATTGAGACACTTTGTCCATTTATTTCTACAAGACAAAATAACGCAAACCTTAAACATGAAGAAAATGCAGGGAAAGCACCCTATCTATTAAGATAAGAACTCATGAACCTAGCTCCCTCTTTGGAAGATAGTACCTTGTTAATTTTAAATATTATTTCTTTATTTTCTACCGTTCTTTTAAATCCAATAAAATTAGCATCCCTAACTAATGGCTCTGGAGCGATAAATAGATCTTCCAAGCTCCCACTGCCGTTTTCTTTCAGCGCTGAAACTAGCCCTATTTTTCCTGAACCAATTACGGCCCAATCTATTCGTCCTCGAAGCAACATCGCTATTCTTTGAACAGAATCATTTAGCTCTAATACTTTAAATACCTTAGCCTTTCTCATCTCATCAAACTTCTCTCCGTAGAAACCACCTCTTGTAATTCCAACAGTTTTTCCTTCCAGTGTCTGAATTCCCTTAAAGCTAGCCTCTTCCTTCTTTTTCCCAACCAACAGAACATCTTCACTAAAGATTTCATCAGAAAAGTGGAATATCCCTTCCCTTTCCTCATTTCTGGAGACTCCAATAATACCTCCCCTTCCAAGGACTGCACTCTTGTAACTTCTACTCCAGGGTAATAGCTCAATTTTGAAGCCTAAATCAGAATTCTTTTCTATAAATTTTAAAATATCTATTAGGAATCCTGCGGGGGAACCTTCTTTATCTAGGTATATTCTTGGTCTCTCTGAGTCATCCCCAAAAATAACCACCTCTGCAGAAAAGACACTTAAGGAAGTTAATAAATAAAGAAGTAGAAATAATTTCATATAGAATTTATACCAATGAATCTACCTGAATGAAACTTTTGAATGAATTAAAAATGGCGGGTGCAGAGGGATTCGAACCCCCAACCTACTGATTTGGAATCAGCCGCTCTACCAATTGGAGCTATACACCCGTAGTGATTTTTTGATTGAAGCTAAATTACTTAATCTAGAGTAATCAGTCAATCTTTATGCGTAAGAAAAGAAAAGGCCATCCGAAGATGGCCCATTCATATTAAATAATTAATTTAAAAATTATTCAACGATCTCAGATACTGTTCCTGCTCCGATTGTTCTACCACCCTCACGGATTGCGAACTTAAGACCTTTTTCCATTGCGATTGGAGTAATTAACTCTACGTCGAATGAAGTGTTGTCTCCTGGCATGATCATCTCTGTTCCAGCTGCTAACTCAATAGCTCCTGTCACATCTGTTGTTCTGAAGTAAAACTGTGGTCTGTATCCCTTGAAAATTGGAGTGTGTCTTCCACCCTCTTCTTTTGAAAGAATATAAACTTCACACTTAAATTTCGCGTGTGGCTTAACTGTTCCTGGCTTAATTAAACACTGTCCACGTTCGATATCTTCTCTTTTAACACCTCTTAAAAGAAGTCCTACGTTATCTCCAGCTCTACCTTCATCAAGAAGCTTTCTGAACATCTCAACACCAGTTACTGTTGTCTTAGTAGTTTCTTTAATACCAACGATTTCTACTTCTTCGTTTACCTTAACGATCCCTCTTTCAATACGTCCTGTACAAACTGTACCACGTCCTGAAATTGAGAAAACATCTTCTACTGGCATTAAGAAATTCTTATCGATATCTCTCGCTGGAGTTGGGATGTACTCGTCAACTTGTGCCATTAGCTCAAGAACTTTGTCCTTACCAATTGCATCGTCTCTCATCTCAAGTGCTGCAAGCGCTGAACCTGCTACGATTGGAAGATCGTCACCTGGGAAATCATAAGAAGAAAGAAGTTCTCTTACTTCCATCTCTACAAGCTCAAGTAGTTCTTCGTCATCTACTTGGTCTACTTTATTTAAAAATACTACGATCGCTGGAACACCAACCTGTCTAGCAAGAAGGATATGCTCTCTAGTCTGAGGCATTGGTCCGTCTGCTGCTGAACATACTAGGATCGCTCCATCCATCTGTGCCGCACCTGTAATCATGTTCTTTACATAATCCGCGTGACCTGGACAATCTACGTGAGCATAATGTCTCGAAGCTGTCTCATATTCAATGTGAGAAGTATTAATTGTAATCCCTCTCGCTTTCTCTTCTGGAGCAGAGTCAATCTCGTCGAACTTTCTTACTGCTCCACCTAGTGCATTTGCAAGAGTGATTGAAATCGCTGCTGTTAATGTTGTTTTACCGTGGTCAACGTGCCCAATCGTACCGATGTTTACGTGCGGCTTACTTCTGTCAAAAGATTCCTTTGCCATGACTAAGTCTCCTTAAAAGCTTGTTATATGAATCATGTGTTACTATCAAAAATGAGTACAAAGTATCAACGAATATCGAGTCCATGACAAGAGAAAAATCTTTCCCACAGGACTAAAAATAAGTTATATACCAACGCATTTCACTATAATCAGCAATTGATTTACAATCTTACTTATCTAACGTCAAATATTTAAAGGCCTTTTCGACAAAAAAGGCCCGATATTGAGTGTTAATTAGTCCGATATTGAGAGAATTATTCTTCCTCTGCCTGCGAATAAAGGAAATACTCTACCGCTCTTAGTGAACAACCTGCCTCAAAAGCTCTATACATTGAACCCTCTTGGTTATTATTCTCTAAACAGCGTTTCTTAAGAACTTCCGCCAAAGCTTGGTCATACTCATTTAAATCCGCTTTACACAATTCGTAAGCCTTCCAACCCAAGGAAGACACCAATGTATTTGCACCGTAAACCTCGACAGCACCTTCGTAGGCCACTGTTGCGTTTTTGCAAGACTCACTCTCTGCAAGAGAGCTAAATGATAATAGAAAAGTCATTAGAATTATTTTCATAGAAATCCCCTCATAAATAAAAGCCTTTTATCTACGAGAGGATTTCATACGGCAATTATCTTGAAAATTTTACTTGAAGAAATGGAGCTTGTGACGGGAATTGAACCCGTGACCTCTTCCTTACCAAGGAAGTGCTCTACCACTGAGCCACACAAGCAGAATGAAACACTTGTATGCTAGCGACAGCGCTATTAGTGAGTCAAGTCAATAATGATAAATAAACTCAATGACCACAAAGAGGAAACTTTCTAACTAATTTTCCTATTGGCCCTCCAGTACTACTATGACCTGGGCGCAACTTTTCCCAGTAACTATTTGTTGGAAAGATTTTTCCATTAGACTTATACTCACCACTTTTTCCCTTTAAAAGTTCGTGCATAATATCCATGCTACAACGAACTTGATTGCGAGGCTGATTTGTATGAGTTGCACCAGAAGGAAACTTACAATTTCCCCCCCTCCACGACCTATTTTTCTTTAATGTATTTAATTGAAATAAACCACGAGGTCTATCTGCTCCATTTGGAACCCTGCCAGTGTTTACCTTATCTTTATCACAAGAAGACTCGACCTGTGCAATTGAGGCCATCATCCAAACCCAAAACCTCTTTCTTTGCTCAGTATTTAGATTATACCAATTAGGGCAAGTTCCTGGGGCCGCTGTCATCCCTCTCACCTCATCATCAAGGAAGAGACTATCTGGTCCTCCGGCCTCGTCAATGTAATTAGTAACAAGTTCCCCCCATGCTCCCTCAGTTCCGTCAGACTTTATAAAGTTGGTACATTTCTCATTAAAGTAAACGCCATCTTTTCTATGTTCAGTTGGAAGTGGGTGCCCCCCATTATTACTGGAGGTTCTACAATCGTGACAACTTCCATCAGGAGCATTTGTACTCTTATTCACAACTTCATTGACTCTCGTAACGCCAATGATATCACTTCGACTAAATACTGGAAGACTTAGTAAGAATAAGAAAAGAAGGAATGAAACTTTCACTTTTCACCTCTCTCTTTAATTCTCACAAAGGTGCATTCAAGTCCCGACTCCAAACTCTTATAAAAGATTTTATTACTTTTAAAAGTTAGTGTTTGTGTTGAGACGCTCTCATCAGTTCTATGCTCTTTTTCACATTTATGAACTTTTGTAATCTGTTTTACGGAGTCTTTGCCGTAGTGATACTTCTCAGAAATAGAACAATACCCCTCTTCTTTTAAATGAGATGCATCTTCTACAAATGGTCCAAAGAAAATTTTATTTGAAAGACGAAGCCCTTCCTCGGGCTTATTTGAATTAACAAAGAGAAGGTGCCCTGAATGACAAAACTTACTCTTCTTTCCCTCATATTTATAATCGCCGACAACTTTTGCTGCCATTTTTAAGAATTCAGCTCTAGAAATTTCTAAAGAGTAGGTCGAACTCATTAAGAAAAACATCAAAAGAGTCAATTTACACGTAGTTAGCTTATTTTTTGACACTAGTTTCCTCCCCAGAAAAGAACAAACCAATTATATCACTATTTCGAAGTTTCTTGCAAAAAGGGGAAAAAAAAGCCTATCCGAAGATAGGCTTTTTTGGAGCGGGCGACAAGGTTCGAACTTGCGACATTCAGCTTGGAAGGCTGACACTCTACCAACTGAGTTACGCCCGCATAATTATGAATTTTTTCCATCCACTTAAATACGAAAGAAGATGGTGGCGAAAGATGGATTCGAACCATCGAAGGGATAACCCGACAGATTTACAGTCTGTTGCCTTTGGCCACTCGGCAATTTCGCCATTTAAATGGAGCTGGTTATAGGATTTGAACCTACGACCGCCGGTTTACAAAACCGGTGCTCTACCAACTGAGCTAAACCAGCATAATCCCAAATTATAAATTTGTTAAGTATTTTTTAACAAATTTTTTCAATCAATCCGAAGATTAAAATTGTTTTTGAGAACTGAATTTATAATTGTTTCCGTTCTTAAAATCAACTCTTTTTTTTATATTTCTTCTTTTTTTTTACAAAAATATTTCTTATTTAAGCCAACGCTCCATAGCAATTGCTGCCGCAACAGAAACATTTAATGACTTAATATTACCAAGAGGCTTAATTGCCACACGATGTTCTACAACCCTAGAAACTGCATTAGACATACCAACATCTTCAGCCCCAAGCACTAAGGCCACATGACCAGAAGTATCTACTCCCTCACCACCCTCACTTGCATGCTCAGAAAAACCAATCACACTTACGCCCTTTTCAATTAGTTTTGTAATTGCTTTTGGAAGAGAGGAGCAAATAACAATATCTACATGCTCAATGGCACCTGAAGCAATTCGAGCAAATGATGGTCCTGTTCCAAAGTGTCCTTTAGCTCCAGTAACAACACAATTTACCCCGTAGAAAGCCGCTGTTCTCATTATGGCTGCTGCATTGTGAACATCGGTAACTTGATCGAGACAAAGAATTTTATATCTATCTGACTTATCGATTTCCTCATAGAGCCAAGCAAGGTCATAAGTTTCAACCGGATCAACCACCATAAAGATTTGAGAAGGCACTCTTTGAAAAGTCATCTCTAATTCTTTGTAGAATTGCTCTGCCATTTTCTGAACTTCGTGAGGTCCTACAGTTTTCACATCGAATTGCTTTAGTTCTTTATCAAGACGAGTTTTCTTTCTAAACTCTTTTAAACCGTCTTGTGTTGCAATTATTTTTCTCACAGAGTTCGGTCTGCATATAATTGCTTCAGCAATACTATGAATTCCTACTATTAAATCAAATGTACTCACTTACTACCTTCAATAAGGCCTTTAATTTTCTCAACAACTTCAGAAGGAAGCACTTTAAAACTCTCGCCCGTTTTTCTTATTCTTATTTCTAACATTCCATCATTTTTAAAGTCTCGCTCACCAAAGATTAGCTGAATAGGTAACCCTAAAAGATCTGCATCTTTAAATTTGAAACCTGGCCCCGCCTTTCGGTCGTCAAAAACGACTTCTATACCAGCCTCTAAAAGATCATGATAAATTTTATCTGCTAGCTCTTTATTTTCTGCCGACTTTGTAATTTCTGCATAGTAGACATGATAAGGAGCAAGTGCCATAGGCCATACGATTCCCTTATCATCATGGTGTTGCTCAACTGCCGCTGCAACCACTCTTGTTACACCAATTCCATAACATCCCATCAAAGGGTGCATTGTTTTTCCATTACTATCTAGAACGGTTGTACTCATAGCTTTTGTATACTTGTCACCGAGTTGAAAAATGTGACCGACTTCGATTCCTCTTCGGATATCAACAACGCCCTTGCCGTCTAAAGTTAGGTCTCCCTTTGTTGCTAGTCTTAGATCTGCAACTTCAAAACTACTAACATCTCTCTTTGGGACAAGACCTTGAAAGTGAGTGTCCACTTTATTTGCCCCTGCCGTATAAGAAGCCTCTAAATCAATTTGTGAATCAAAAATAATTCTCGCCTTTGAAGAAAGATCATGTGGACCAATATAACCCTTAACAAATCCTTCATTTAAGAGCTCACTATCCACTGCCGCTTTTAATAGATCACCTTTTAAGAAAGCGGAAAGCTTTAATTCATTTAATGAATCATCTCCAAGAAGCAGAACAAGTATTGTCTCTTCTTTTTCATCTATAACAGACTTATAAACTAGAGACTTTAAAGATTGCTCCTTTGGAGTCTTTAAGAAGTTACAAACATCTTCGATAGTAGACATAGAAGGTGTCGCAACCTCTTTAATCTCAGAATTTGTCTTATCAAAATTGATATTCGCTCTCTTCGTCTGTGCCTTTTCAATATTAGCTGCGTAACCTGTTTCGGCACAGTAGATAACTTCATCTTCACCAGTATCAGCTATAACTTGAAACTCGTGCGTCTTTTGGTCACTGTCGGCCATGGCACCACCATCAGCTTCAACAGCACTAAACTCCAAACCTGCTCTTGTAAATATTGCCTCATAGGCCTTAAATAATCTGTCATAAACTTCATCTAGAGAATCTTTATCTGCATGAAAACTATAAGCGTCTTTCATTGTGAATTCACGCCCACGCATAAGTCCAAACCTTGGGCGAAGCTCATCTCTAAATTTTGTATTAATTTGATAAACAGTTACAGGAAGATTCTTATAAGACTTGATCGTCTTTCTAAAAATATCTGTTACCGCTTCTTCATTTGTAGGAGAGAGGCATAGATCGCGCCCACCTTTATCTTTCACTTTCAACATTTGGTCACCCATGGCGTCCCAACGTCCAGACTCTTGCCAGAGCTCACCAGGAGTAACCATACTCATCAAAATTTCATGGCAACCGGCCTTATCAAGCTCTTCTCTAATGATTTGCTCGACCTTTCTAATTGATCTATATCCAAATGGCAGGTAGCTATAAAGACCTGAACCCATTTTATGTATAAGCCCTGCCCTAACCATTAGCTGGTGAGAAGGAATTTCTGCGTCTGCTGGAACTTCTTTATATGTTTGCCAAAATCCTGACGAAAGCTTCATCTATTATGTCCTTGTAATCCATTATTTCATTGAATTTTAACCTAGATACACAACTTTAACTAGCCTTACAAGCTCTTTGAAATCTCAATAGGTCCCCTTGGTCTTCTTTTCTTTTGAACTAAAAGAAAATTCTCAAAATCTAGAATTGTTCCAGATCTGGAACAGAAGGACCCTATAAGCAACTGAAAAGACGTTTTTAGTTTTGGCATTCGAATTGCTTTACTATTTTAAAATTTAATTTAAGAACGGAGAGAGTTATGAAAATTTTTAAATTTATTCCATTAATCGTATTTGCTGTTATTGCTTATTCAAATACTAACCTTCAACCAATTGCAACTGTCTATGCTGGTGACGGAGGAGTAAAGGATGCTGACTGTAACTGCGGACCTGCTGATGATGGTGATCCAAATGTTGGATATAGAACAACCAATCAGGATTTAATCCTTACAATAAATGATGATAGATTTAATAATACAACAAAACTCGAAGAGCTTTTACAAGGGAATCCTAGAAAGAATCCATTATTAAATTCAAAGTTTGAAATTGATTCGAGTTTAATTAATAGTATAAAAGGTAGTAACCTTGTTGATAGTTTGAATATAATTAAGAAATGATAAAAAAGAATTTTCTACTATATTTAATTCCTATGGTTGCTTTAGTTGTTGGAGTAATTCAATGGAGCCTTGTTGAGACAACCCTTCTTTCAAGATGGAAAGGTGGCGGCTTTGGTATGTATACCGAACTTCACCCAAATGTTGCTAGAACTTCTTGGGTTAGCTTTCAAGTTAACAACAAATCCTACAAGATGAGGGGAAAGGATATAAAAGAGGCTTTAAAAGAGAGTCAAATATTCGGTCCCCGAACAGATTTGGCCATTTCTCACCTTTATAATAACCTTAAAGATTTGAGGTATTATCCGAATGCAGAAAGTATTAAAGATGCAATCTTTCTTTTTAAGAAGCTTTATAAAGCTGCTGGTTTGGAAATAACTAACCTATGTATAGAAGTAACAGAACTGAGTCTTAATATAAAAGAAAAGTCTTATAATAATAATTCCTTAATAACGTTATGTGAAAATGAAATCTAATCTTAATAAAATTGATCAATATATTTCTTTGAAAGATAACTTACTAATAGCGGCAAAAATATTTTGTGCCATACTACTTGTCACTTTCATTAAGTATCAAGGCATTTCATTATTTATTCGCTCAAGTGCAACGATACTGCTACTTGGTGGGCTCATTTTACCAAAACTTGTTAAGCATCCTTTATTTTGGCTGGTTATTGCTAGTTTTAACCTCATACACTTAGTAGAAAATTATTTTAGTAGCGCTAATCACCAATTCCTCTTTGTCTATTATAGCTTTATCTTCTCGCTAGCTTTCACTAATGAAGAAGAGCAAGCGGAAGAATTCTTAATAAAATCTTTTAAATATATGTTTATTGTCGTGATGGGTTTAGCAACTCTTCATAAAGCATTTAGCTTATTCTATTGGCAAGGCGGTCTTATATACGACTACATGCTTAGAGGGGGGATTCTTAAATACTTCGTAACGATGATAGACTCTAATAATAGTGCTATAACAGTACTTAACGCTCAAAAGCTCGAAGCGTTTATTGGAAACTACGCGAGTATTGGGCAAGGAATAAAACTTCAAGAACCACTTCCTTGGCTTTCAAGCCTCGCTTCTATTCTATCTGCTTCTGTAATTTTAATCGAGGCAACTCTTACGATTATGATTGCGAGTAATCGGTTTCAAAGAATTAAACACTGGCTCTACCTTAGCTTTGTTATTTCAACATTTTTCTTTCGAATGGAGAATTTATTTCTTTCGACCATCGCCCTTACAGGTTTTGTACTTTGCCCAAAAGAGAATGAAACAATACGCAGTACTTACTTTATTATAATTCTCTATTTTCTTTCTCTATCTGTCTTAAGCCTAATGCCGGGATTTTACTACTAATGAAAAAAATAATCTTCGTCCTTATTCTTGCTCTTTCTTTTTATTATTTCTTAACCGATAGAGAAGACCAAGAGCTTTCAAAGGATACTCAAAAAACAGAACAAGAAGAGAACCCGAAAAAAAGAGGAGAAAAAAAGCGACCTTCTGCTATCAGAGAAAGTAATCTCGCAAAAAAAACGAAGACGAAAGAATCGCTTCTATCAAAGGAAGAGGAAGAACCAATCCCCCCAACAAATGAGGAAGTCCTAGAGCACTTACAGAATATCTTTAGTAATACATATGAGAACGTAACCAAGAAAGAGTCTCTCCTAAAAGCTGAAGTTGAGAGATCTACCCAAACAGGGAATAAGAAAATAACAACTTATAATAATAAGTATGAAAACTCTAAACAACCCGTAGATATTCTTTGGGTCATTGATGACTCGGGATCTATGAAAGATAAAATCAAAGAAGTATCAGAAAAAATTGACCTATTTCTGAATCAGTTTATAGAAAAGAACGTCTCTTTTAAAATTGCTGTCGTCAATACCTCAAGAGAGCTTCTGCATGATGGCTCTATTTTAAATTCAATTAACTATAGAGATGATAGAGGAAGCTTTAACCAAACCATTTCAGAAGCCTTTAATCTCTCTGTATCTGGAAATGGAGAGGAACAAGGGTTTTGGAGTATTTCAGACTTCCTTGATTCAAGCGGAGAAAAATTCTTTCGAGAAAATTCGAAATTCATTATTATTGTTATTTCAGATGAAGACGACGGGAGCTTTGTCTATGATGATGGAAGAGAAAGACTTATGAAAACTCAATCTTTACTTGATAAAATCCAGCAATATAAAACCCTAGAAAATACTGAACTCTACTCTATTGTCTCTTTTCCTCCACATGTCGCGAAGATTGCAGGAATTCGCTACGCAGAGATGTCTTATTTAACAAAGGGATTAACGGCTGATATTAAAAGTGATTTTCATCAAACACTCTTAAACATTGGAGGACGTATTACTACATCTAAAAAAGAAGAGACTTCACCTTAAATAATTATTTACACCAAAATTCTCACTTGCTAGCATCGGTGGCTCAAAGGGGAAATATATGAAAAACACATTACTTGCTTCAATACTTTTAATTCTCGCTTCATGCGGGTCCTCTGATGGAACTCCAGGAAGCTCAGGTATTGCTAATCCAGCACTTACAAAAGAAGGAAATTTAAAGTCTCACCTAATTAGTGGTTATAAGCTTGGCCTTGAGCAAACGACTTTTGAAACTGGTATAATTACAAATAGAAATACAAACCAACAGGTTTGTGACTACCAGATGAAGACAACAAGTACTCTTATTGCCATCTCTGGTGATAGGTACTCATTTCATGTCTTAGAGGAAGGTAATCCAAACTGCACAGCCAGTCTTACAGAGTCTATTGAAATCTATGCAAAAGACTTCTACGGATCTATTATAGATACACTTCTTAAGAATATTCTTGATCAAGGCGCAACTTATGACTGGAATCCTTCGTCAAAAGAATTCTCTATGAGTAAGGATGGACTAAGAGAAGCTTTCAACCTTCAAACTGTTACAACTCATGAAATGCTATATAATACTTTATCCGAAGAAGGATCATATGAAACTGATGAATATGAAGTTTCTTATACTGTTTCTGATTTTCAAACACGAGTAATAGCAGGGCCGTTTGATGTAGAAGGACTTAAAGATTCTCTTGGATACTGTTTATTTAAATCACAAGAAGATCTTGAGTGTTTTTCACCTAAGAATTAAAAATGAAGGAGGTACTCTTATGAGTTACCTCCATTTACTTTTAGTGAGAGCTTTTTGTAAGTGTTACAACCTTCTTCATCAGTTTTCCACTTCTCTTCCAACCAAGCTCAACCTTATCTCCTGCTCTATAATACTTAAGAGCAAAAGCAAGATCATAAATTGTCTTCACTTCTATATCACCAATTTGAACGAGAATATCTCCTGCAATAATTCCGGCCTTAAGAGCAGGGGAATTATCACTTGCTCGAACACATTTAACTCCTACTACATCATCGCTTTGTCCAAACTCAGGAACACAACCAAGGTGAGCTCCATAACCTCTCGGTCTTCCAGCATCTGATCCGTCTGAGTAATCTGGATTAAATACCGGAGCATTTACTCTTTCCATTCCTGCAATAAGTGAGAGAGCGTAAGTCTCAATCCCTCTCATGGCATCGTAATCTATTTTTTCAGCAGTATCGTGGCTTGTGTGATAATCCTCATGAGCACCTGTTGTAAAGAAGAGCGCTGGAATTTTCTTTACTGTAAAAGAAGCGTGGTCGCTACTCCCAACAGCTTCATTTTTTACGATGAACTTCAAATTACTTTCAAGAGGATTTAAAAGTGGTTTCCAATCCAGTGATGTCGCAGCTCCCATAACTGAAACTGATTCATTATATCTTCCAACCATATCAAAATTAAGCATGGCCTTTATTTCTCCGTATTGCTCACCATGACGGGCCCACATATCCACAAAGTGTGCAGAACCAAGTAGTCCCATTTCCTCTGCATTAAAGAGAACAAAGATATAAGTTCTAAGATGAGGCTTCTTACTTAGCTCTTTTGCTAATTTTAGAACCATCGCTGTACCAGAAGCATTATCATCTGCTCCATTATGAATTTCCCCGTGTCCATGTGGGTCCATGGAAGATTCCCCACCATGACCTAAGTGATCAAAGTGACCACCAACCACAACAACTTCTTTCTTTAAAATTGGGTCAGATCCCTCTAGAACTCCTACAACATTTGAAACTCGGCCTGTTTTCTTTTTAAGGTTAACTGCCATGGAGAAATTTCCACCAAGGTCAAAAGAATTTGGTCTTCCCGTATCTCTTATGACTTCTTGAAGTTTCTTCACATCAGTTTTCTTATGAATTAGAACTTTATTAAACCACTTATTAGTTGCATAACCCGCTAGTGCAGAGAATCTATTTCCACCACCTTCAGTTGGATTAAAGTATGGAGCTTTCTCTTCTGGATAATTTTCAAGAGAGAGAGGGTCATTTAAAACAATAACTCCTGCTGCTCCGTGGATAATCGCATTCTTTAATTTGTAGAATATAGATCTATAATTTATATAGTCTGGGTGTCTAAAGGGAGAATTCATATTTCCAATGGCAGGATCCCCTGTCATCACGACAACAATTTTTCCCTTAACATTTAATCCTTGATAGTCATCGTACTTTAACTTCGTATCGCTCTTAGGAATGGTAATTCCATAGCCAACAAAAACAATACCTGTATTTTCAACTTTTCCACTTAGTGAAGATGAAATAGGTTCAAAGAGTTCTTCCTTAAAAGTAGCGGAGCCAAATGAGTTCTCTCCGCTTTTTACCATTTCAGTGAATATCGTAAATTCTTGCTGGTAACTTTCAGCGAGGGGCTTAAGCCCAAGAGACTTAAGTTGATTAATTGAATAATTCGTTGCCGTGACATTCCCAGGAGTTCCAGGCTTTCTTCCTTCAAGCTTATCGCTTGCGAGAAAGTGAACAGCTTCTTCAAAGAAAGCTGCATTAGAATGTATACTGATAAAAATAGACACTAGTGCTATTAAAATTCTATTCATATTAAAATCCTCTATATTATGCTAATATTTACTTCTATAATTAACTCAACTAGAAATCAAATGTCCTGTAAAGTATTACTATGTTAAGAGAAGAACTCTATCACCCAATGTTTAGCCACTTTCCAATCGTTATGTTTGCACTGGCGCTTATTACAAAACTCTTAAGCCTTATCTTAATAAAGCTAGAAAAAGAGTCAGGTGAAAAATTTCTCTTTATTTCAAAGCTTTTAATTTATGTCACTCCATTTACTTTTCTCATTACTATGTACCTAGGAGACTTTGCGCTCGACCAAATAAAGAATGAATTTTGTGACTTACACACTGTCTATAAACACGAAGAAGTGGCCTATTACGCTCTCTATAGCTTCCTCATTGTCTTAGCTTTTGAGGCCATTAGTGAACTAAAGTCGAAATTCAAAACACTCTTTCAAATTGGTACACTTATCTTTTTGATTCTTGGAAATTTCTATTTATTTAAAACGGCCCACTCTGGAGCGAGCCTCGTTTATGACTTAGGAGCTGCCGTCAAAGTCGCTCCTAAGTGCAAATAATTTCTTAATCGATATCTGTCTCAACAACGCCTTTTTCATAATTAAATTCACTTCCCTGCATTGAATGTGGAATACAGTAAATTGCAATAAGAATTGATGCCGCAACAATTATTGGCCACCTTCTCTTACTTTTAAGAGTTAGAAGAACTGCCGTTAACCATGCAAGAACTCCAATTAGAAGTTTATTATCTGTTAAGTCCCAATCATATGGAAAACCTGCCCAATAAACTCCAAAGGCAAATTTTTGAACGATTGGTCCTAAACACATTCCGCCAATCATTAAAGAGCCAAGAGTAACCCTCGCAATTTTAACAGCACTCTCTGTTTTAAATATTGCTTCAAAGAAGGCCATTGCAGAGAGAAGCATTGAAAAGAACATAAAGAAAACATGAGGCGCTAAAATATAGGTAGGCACATCACCTTTATAACGAATATAAATTGGATCTTCTTTACTGTGGAACTCTTGGGACTTATCTCCAAAATTCAATTTTAAAAAATAAGTGAGTTTTCCAGCAGGGGGCTGATTTGGAAGGGTCATCGCAAAACGGTTCCCCTTTTCTTCTAAGTTCACAACAGTCCACTCATCATTTGTTGGATATCTCTTATACGTGAGCTCAACTCCTGTTAAGTCTTTGATTTTTGGGATTTCAACAGGCGCCCCTGTATTACCTCCATGACTTCTTGGAAGCTTTACTCTAACTGTTGCATCTTTATCTAGCCCTATATAAATTTTCTCTGGGTAAGTCGGCCCAGTTGCTCTTTGGTAAATAACGGCCGCCATCGTGATAATAATCGCCAATGGAATGGAAACTTTGTAATTATTCTTCATCTTAACTTCTCACCTGTACTTTCTCTTTGTATATTGATATCAGTTTGGCATATCAAACACTAAATGGAAACGAGTCTTACTTATTTAAAGACAATATATATTAGGAAATTTATGAAGAAAATCATTCTCTGCCTACTTTTCTCTTTAAGCTCACTGGCCAATATTGTTTCTATTTATAAGACTGAGACAAAGTCTTTTATTTCTTACGAAAATTTTATAAATGAATTGAATGATAGTGGATATATTGTTCTTGGAGAATTCCATAACTTTGAAAATATTCAAACGGCCCAAGCAAGAATTATCAAAGACAAAACACTTAGCTCAAACTCAACTGAAAGTGTTCAGATCATGTGGGAATTCATTAATCACACTGATCAAGAAAGCATCAACACTAAGTTCAATGCTTTCGTAAATGGAAGAACAAACTCAGTAAGTTTTGTTAGTGAAATTGCTGGAAAACAAAATATTAGTTACGCCCCAATTATGGAAGTTGCCAAAGAGTTTAATAGTGCCCCAATCGCTCTCAATCTTCCTAGAGAATTAAAAAAGAAAGTCATGGAAGGTGGAATTTTGGCCATTGATCCAAAATATATTCCCGCACATCACTATGTCGGCGGCGATCAATATAGAGAGAGATTTTCAAATGCTATGGGTGGGCACATGCCTCCACAATCATTTGAAAAGTATTTTCTTGCTCAATGCTTAACTGATTCTGTTATGTCAGATATTGCCAATAAGAATGAGTTAAATCTAAATTTCATCATTGCAGGATCCTTCCATACAGACTTCTTTGATGGAACAGTTTCTAGATTAAAAGAAATTAATTCAAGCAAGGTTACAACTTTAAAAATTACGAATAATGAACTTTTTGATTCTGAATTTATAACTGGCAGCGAAGATTTCGGAAGCTACGCTGATTACATCGTAATTACTGAATAAAAAATTATCTCTTATTAATGATCGCCATTGTTAGTCTTGATACACAAACAAGTCCACCATCTTCATTAAAGATTTTAATTTCCCATACGTGAGAGCTCTTTCCGATATGGACCGATTCGCAAAACCCCGTGACTAACCCCTGTCTTGCGCTCTTAATATGATTTGCATTTATACTCTGCCCAACTGCTGCGAACTTAGTGCTATCAATCACAAGGTTTGAAGCAATACTTCCTAGGCTTTCAGCTAGTACGCAAGACGCTCCACCATGTAGTAATCCAAAAGGTTGCTTAGTTCTCTCATCAACAGGCATTGTTCCTTCAAGGCCATTTGTATTTAACTTTGTAACTTGTATATCTAAGAGTCCTGTCATGCTCTTTTGACCCATCTCATTTATTGAATTTAGATCATAATCTTGAAACCAAATACTCATAATCACCCCATTTTATTGGCAACAATATTAGTTATTTACGAACATTGCCTTATGATTTGTCTTATAAATATACAATAACTGGAAACATTACAATTTGGCTAAATTACTATTCAAAAAAGGAGTACAATCTGTTAGTAATCCAATTGTTAGAAATTGGATCAAAAGGCAATTTTTTCTTCTCATAAGAAATCTTTAGAGTTGTCAGGTATCATAAGTATTTGAGTTGCCATAACTTACGCACACGGTTAAGATGATAACTCGATGAAATTTGGAAGGTAAATGATTTATCAACGCACTATTGCTAAAAAAGTTGAAGTTACTGGTATAGGAATCCACTCAGGTAAGAAGGTTACAATGAACCTTTATCCTGCAGAGGCTGATTACGGTATTCAATTCAAGAGAGTAGACTTAAACGACGCGCCTGTTCTTAAGGCCGAAGCGATGTCTGTGGGTGCGACTGAAAATAACACGACTATTGGTGGCGGTGTAAATGCTGTTCACACTGTAGAACACCTTCTCTCAGTTCTTTACGGACTGGGGATCAATAATGTCTTCATTGAAATTGATGGCCCAGAGGTTCCAATTATGGACGGCTCAGGGGCTTCATTTGTTTTCCTACTTAAAGAAACAGGAATTCAAACACTAAATAAATCTAAGAAATTTCTAGTTGTTCTAGAGCCAGTAACGGTTGAAGTTGACGATAAGTGGGCGCGCATTGAACCTGCATCAAAGCTCATTATTGACTCAACGATTGTATTCACTCACCCAATGATTAAAACTCAGCAAAAGAGTTTTGAGTTCTCTTGTGAGAATTATATTAAAGAAATTGGAAGAGCGAGAACATTTGGACTTCTTCGCGATGTTGATATGCTTAAAAGAAAGGGCCTTATTAAAGGTGGATCTCTCGACAATGCTATCGTTCTTGATGAGTTCAAAGTTGTTAATAACGAAGGTTTAAGATTTGTAGACGAATTTGTTCGTCACAAAATTCTTGATACAATTGGTGACATTAGTCTCCTTGGTTATGAAGTCGCTGGAAAAATTACAACTTTTAAATCCGGTCACAACTTACATAATCTACTATGTAGGAAACTTCTTGAAACTCCTTCTGCCTATGAAATAGTTTCTGCGAACTCACTTCAAAGAGAAGCTGTGGAGGCTTTTGATCTTCCTCAGAATATCTTTCCAACATTCGCATAATCAGTAAGTTAGCACAGTATAATATATGTAATAGATTCCAGACTGCTTGAATAAGTATTTATTTATGATAATAAACTTGAAGCAACACTCAATGGGTTTAAGGCCTGTGAAGATCTCTTCAAATCTAACTCTTACTTTTTTACATAATTAGCCATTTCTTTATTTAAAAATGATAGTATTCAATAAATCTATTTTATCAAGGATCACTATGAAAACTATTATTGCGAGTTTACTAATTCTATCGTCTCTCTCAGCTCTATCATCTGAAAAGATTACACCTGTTAAAGTTTTTGATGGGACAAATGCAACATGTAAGTCAAGCCAGGATCATTACACTTATAAATTACAAGCACACCTTGTTCAATCTGTTGAGACAACTATTTCAAATGAAACCCTAAATCTTGATATAAAAACAGTGATGCTTTCATGTGACAAAAATGATAATGGATATGCTTTTAGTGAAAAGAATATTTTTACAGACTTCACTTACAATGCCTTCAAAGGTGTTACTTCTGATAATCAACCAATTTTTGAAGCCATCAAAGTTTCTACAAACTTTGCAGATCTCGTTATTTTTAAAGATGGAAATTACACAAAGATTGCCTCTATCAAAGCTACTAATACTGATTCAGTGACAACAAATTTCTCAGAAACAGTTGCTCTAGAAGATGTCTTATCTACAGAAGAGTTATTAAAGTACAATGAAGGTGAGACTATTTCGAAGTCTCTAGACTTCTTCTTGCTTAGAAATATTAATGTTGAAGGTTCTCAAATATCAGAAAGATTTTCTCAATCTTATGGTGCTTTCAGATTAAAGCTAAAACTAGCGAAGTAAATGTTTCTTCGCTTTTTCTGAAATCTCACGCCCTCTTGGGGTTCTGATTAGGAACCCCTCTTTTAGAAGAAAAGGCTCATAGACATCTTCAATAGTCGTTCTGTCTTCAGATAACGTAGCACAAAGAGCTTCGATACCAACAGGACCTCCACCATAATAATCGTGAATAACCTCTAAAACTTTTCGATCCATTCGGTCTAGACCAAATTCATCGATTTCCATAAGATCTAGAGCTTTTGCAACAGCACTTTCGCAGATCGATTCCTTCTTTTCAATGATTGCGAAATCGCGAACCCTTCTTAGAATTCTATTAGCAATTCTTGGAGTACCTCTGGAGCATCTTGCGATGTGATTCTTTGCTTCCCCCTCCAGACCTATTGTTAATTTCTTTGAGTTATTTTCTACAATCGTTGCAAGTTCTTCGTGCTCATAGAAATCAAAGTGTAAGTGGGCCATAAAACGATCCCGAAGTGGACTTGAAAGCAATCCCGATCTTGTTGTCGCACCAATTAAAGTAAAGGGAGAGATGGCAATTTCCATGGTTCTGGCAGAAGCTCCCTCACCTATCAATATATCTAAGCGATAGTCTTCCATCGCAGAGTAGAGAATCTCCTCAACAGCTATATTCATTCGATGAATTTCATCAATAAAGAGAACATCCCCTTCTTCTAAATTTGTAAGTATCGCTGCAAGGTCACCTTTTTTTTCAATTGCTGGTCCAGAAATGACATGAAGATGTGAGCCAAGAGAGTTTGCAATAATCATTGCGAGAGATGTTTTACCAAGGCCAGGAGGTCCCGAAAGGAGAACATGATCCATTGCTTGTTTTCTTATTTTTGCAGACTCAACCATCACTTCAATATTTTGAACAACTTTGCGTTGACCAATATATTCAGAAAAGTTCTCAGGTCTTAGAAAGACCTCTCTTCTCTTTTCTTCAGTGTTAGAATTGGATTCAAAAACTCTCTCTTCAGTCATAATTACACTTCTTTTAAGACAAGATGAACTAATTGTTCAGGTTTTGTAATTTCATTGGTGGCCAAAATTTTCTGGGCCAAAGGGATTATTTTTTCTTCTTTAAAACCAAGTTCTTTACAGGCCATTATTGCATCTTTAATGATTAAGTCTTGGTTATTAACAGTAGTATTATCTTCGGCCTCTTCGATCAATCCTTCAACTGAAACCGGAACGACTCCAGGCATTTCCTGAATTCCCATAGACTTATTTGAATACATCTTAATTCTAGAAATCTTTCCTTGAAGATCGAGAACCATTTGAGCTGCGGCTTTACCGCCAATCCCTGGAGCCTTTGTTAAAGTCTTCTTATCATCAAAGAGAATGGAGTTTATAATTTGATCAACTCCAACTGCACCAACAAGGCTAAAAGCAGACTTTGGTCCAACACCTTTTACACTAGTAAGTAATTCAAACATTTTCTTTTCGCGAATTGTTTTAAAACCATAGAGTTCTTCACTCGCTTCTCGAATCACATGGGATATAAAAATAGATGTGTGCCTTCCCTCAGGAAGAACTTGCGTAATGTAAACTTGATAGCCTATTCCAGAATTTGTAAGAACGACAGCTTCAACACCATCACTAAAAATTACTTCACCTTGTAAGTGTCCTATCATGACTTATACCCTATCTTTAAAAACGCTTTTTAAGCTTCTAGATTTTGATTTAATACTCTTATTTTGAACTGAAACTTTTCCTGTATTAAGCGAATGGCATAGTGCAATTGCAAGAGCATCTGACTCATCACTTGAGCTAAACTCAATACTTCCAAAAATCATTCTTAGAGATTTCTCTATCGCGGCCTTATCCGAGTGCCCATAGCCACTAACTGCAGACTTAATTAAGTTGGGAGAATACTCAAAAACTTTTCCTTGATGAGTTTGTAAAACAGCAGCAAGCATCGCCCCCCTTGCCTGGGCAAGCTTAGCCAACGATGTAACACTCTTAACATAAATGAGAGATTCAACAGAAACTTCATCGGGAGCATATTCATTCATTAACTCTTCGAGAGAGTTGTAAATAACCGCTAAGCGGTCCATGAAGTTATCAATTTTGTCATACCTTAATGTTCCAGAGGCTAGATAAGTTATCTTTCTGCCATTCTTTTCAATTAAGGCCCATCCCGCTTTTCTTGAGCCTGGATCTATTCCCAGAATTTTCATTCTTTAATAGTACATGGGTCTTTAAAAGATCGTCTAGAAGCTATCCCTGTCCTTTGCTCTTTAACATACTTCCGAAATAGAATGCTGCCGAGCCACCAACTAATTGAATAAGCTCGATTTGTCCGTAGTCACCTTTATTTAATCCTGCAAAAAGACATAGACCCACCGAAGCAAAACCAATTAACTGCAGGCCTAAACCCAAATAAAATAGCACGAGGCACTCCTTAATAGGTTTAAAAGCCGTACTATAAAGGGTATAAATAGAAAGATCAAAAGAAACGTTAAAACAATGACTTAAATGTCTAAAAGTACGATAAAGGTTCAAAAGTGGTTTCTGAAAACACTCTCATTTTAAAGTCAAAACCCATTGTAAGAAAATCATTACAGATTCTTGCTGAGAAAAGTAATTCTCTTCGTGAACAGGGAATTACTCCATGTATGAAAGTCATTCTTGTAGGGGATAATCCCGCAAGTCTTATTTACACTAGAAACAAGAAGCGCTTCATGGAGAAATTTGGTGCTGAATGCGAGATAATCAAACTTCCAAGTGAGTTAACCGAAGTCGACTTTCTAGCGAGAGTTCAAAGTATTGTCTCTGATAAGAATAATCACGGTTGCTTCATCCAGCTACCGCTACCAAAACAACTTGCTCATATAGATGTTGGTGAACTCATTGAGCCCTCTAAAGACGTAGACGGCTTCAATAAGGCCAATATAATGAATCTCTACAAGGGCGAAAAAGGAGAAAGGGCCTTAATTCCTTGTACTCCTAAGGGAATCATCACTCTATGCGATTACTATAATATAGAACTCGCCTCTAAGAGAGTTGTTGTCATAGGCAGAAGCCTCATTGTTGGAAAACCTATGAGTATGCTTCTTACAAATCACAACGCAACCGTAACTCTTTGCCACTCAAAAACAGTGAACCTTGAAGAGCATACAAAGTCTGCAGATATTATAATTGTGGCAATCGGAAGTGCTAAATTTCTAAAGAAGGGCCATCTCTCAGATTCTAAGAAGCAATACATTATTGACGTTGGCATGAACCACGACGAGGACGGAAAACTCTGTGGCGATGTAGACTTTGAAAACGTAAGAGATTATGTTGCAGGCATTACTCCAGTACCAGGAGGAATTGGGCCTATGACAATTCTCTCTCTGGCCCAAAACCTTTTACAAGCTGCTGAAAACCGCTTATAAAGTTAGCAAAAATAGAATTTAAACATTTATGAGGAGAGGCATTTATGAGCCTTTTAAAAACATCTCTACATCAACAACATATCGACTTAGGCGCTAAAATGGCCGGGTTTGCAGGCTTTGATATGCCACTTCAATACTCTTCAGTTAAAGAAGAATCAATTGCAGTTAGATCAAGTCTAGGTGTTTTCGATGTTTCACATATGGGAGAATTCTTTGTTACTGGCCCAGATGCTATAAGCTTTGTTGACTTCATTATTACAAATGATTTCGCAGGTGCCGAGATGGAAAAAGCCGTCTACTCACCACTATGTCGTGAGGATGGAACAGTTATCGATGACCTTATTGCTTACAAGCTCGCCGATGAAAAAGTTTTAATATGTGTAAATGCCTCAAATATAGAAAAAGATTGGAGTTGGATTTCTTCAAAGACTGAAGGATTTAATATTCAATTAGAAGATCAATCTTCCAAGTATTCTCTGCTGGCCGTTCAAGGGCCTAAAGCAGAAGAAGTTCTCAAGTCTCTTGAAGTAATCAACGACTCAGATAATCTTGTTTACTATAGCGCTAAAGAACTCACAAGAATGAATGAGCAAATTATTGTTGCGAGAACTGGCTATACTGGGGAGGATGGTTTTGAAGTCTTCACATCTCATGAGATGGCGGCAACTCTCTGGTCCAAACTACTGGAAAGTGGAGCAATACCTTGTGGTCTAGCTTCTAGAGATGTCCTCAGACTAGAAGTCTGCTACCCACTCTATGGACACGAATTAAATGATGAGCTAACTCCTCTCGACGCATCTTTAAAGTGGACTGTTAAATCTTCTAAAGATAAATTCATAGGGAAGGCTGCCCTTGAAGCTTCGACTCCGACAAAGAGACTCGTTAAACTAAGTCTTGAAAAAGGGATTCCAAGAGAGGGTTACAATATACTCAATATGGATGACCAAGTAATAGGTGTTATTACTTCTGGAACAATGTCGGTAGAGCTCTCCAAAGGGATTGCGCTAGGTCTTGTAGACAGTGACAAGTTTCCAAAAGATAAGAAGTTTAAAATTAATATTAGAAAGAATAATATAGAAGCAAACTATCATACAAAAGCATTTGTTACAGGAGGACACAAGTAATGTCTCACAACATCCCTAAAGAATTAAAATACACAACTGATCACGAATGGGCCCAACTAGAAGGAGATATTGTCTCTGTGGGGATTACCGACTTTGCACAATCTGCACTTGGAGATATTGTCTTCGTTGAGCTACCAGAAGTTGGTGATGAGCTTTCAAAAGAAGATTCTTTTGGAGTTGTTGAATCTATAAAGTCTGTCAGTGATTTATATGCCCCATTAAACGGCGAAGTAGTAGAAGTTAATACTGAACTTGTTGATTCTCCTGAGTCTTGCAACGAATCTCCGTATGGATCTTGGATGATTAAACTTAAGGTCAGCTCTTCTGATGAGTTCAACTCTCTTATGAGTCCAGAAGCTTACCAAGAACACTGCGAAAGCCTTTAACCATCTATTTCTAGGGACTTCCCGTCCCTAGAAACATTGCAAGAAAAAAATTAAAAAAAATCATTTTTCCCTGTCAACGGCCTCCAACTAAAAATTACATAAAAATTAACAAAAACTTTCTAACATTTATTTAAATTCAAAAATAGAGAAATTTTTTTTAGAGATTGTAATTTTTTCCCTTTACGAAAGGCCCTGAAACTCGCATACTGGCTCACGTTCTCAAGAGAATACCACTCGTAATTTTTTAATTTCATAGGTTAAAAATATATATGATTTCTGAAACACAAGAATCTGTTCAACTTTTAAATACTGCTATAATCAAGAGTAAAGAAAAGAAAATAGATAATAACTTTGAAGATAGATTAGCGGATGCTTGCCATTCTCCAGAAATGGAAGCGCTCTCTGTTGCCATTACTTTTCTTGCAGAAAAACAGAAAATTTCTCGCGATCAGGCTGCCATTTCTTTAATAGAAAGAATGAGAGAACTTGATTCAATTTGGAATGATTATGTAATGATGGAAGGGATCAGTAACTTAAAAGATCTTTTAACAAAATCAAATCATCCTACTAAGCAGTAGTTACGACTTTACAACAAATCCCCATTCAATTTGTGCGCGACCATTTTTAATTAATCCAGCTGGTGGATTAGGAAATGGTCCTGCTCTATTAAATGACTCTATTGCAGCTGTGTCTAGCTCATTAACACCACTCGTGCTCTTAACTTTCACTTCTATGATATTGCCCTGCTGATCAATAGTTATTCTTAGAGAGGTTACTTTATTAATGTCACTAGCAAGTCTTCTTCCAGACTTCCACATCTTCTCAGCCTGCTTACGGAGAGAGTCTCCCCAGTGCTGCTCTAACTTTTGTCTTATTCTAAAATAGAAACCATAGTACTTATACTCGACAGTATTAAGTCTCGTCATATCCGCAAGAGGAATATCCTCCATAAAGTCATTATTGCTGGCCAGTCCTTTTAACTTCTTACTTCCACTCTTAGTTCCAAGGGCGGGAGAATTCGCAGTTGTTGGCTGTGTAAGAGCTAAGTTTCCAAGAGATAAATCTTCAAACTTAATCTTCTTAGGCTTCTTTGTCTTGGCCATCTTCTTCTTTGTTGGATTTTTCGTGACCTTTTTAATCTTCCCTTGACTCGACTTCTCAACAGACGTCTGTACTTCTTTAGCACCAGTTCTAACACCAAAGCCTGCTGACTTAAAGCTTCCATTGAGAGCTGCCTTTGTCTCTCGCTCGACTCTTTGATCTTGCTTACCAAGGAATTTGGCCTTCACAGGAGTTTCCTTACTTTT
Organism: Halobacteriovorax sp. JY17; assembly: GCF_002753895.1. Taxonomy (NCBI): domain Bacteria; kingdom Pseudomonadati; phylum Bdellovibrionota; class Bacteriovoracia; order Bacteriovoracales; family Halobacteriovoraceae; genus Halobacteriovorax; species Halobacteriovorax sp. JY17. The sequence goes on from NZ_NJER01000003.1 coordinate 473,149, forward strand.
TTTAAGTTCGGTATTAACAATTTGCTTTGGTTGCTTAGACTTGGTTTTAAAAATAAGACGAACCTTTTTTGGCTTCTTATTTTCAACTGTCATTTTCTTCGTTGTTGACCAATCTACATGAGAGACAAGAAACCCCACATGGAGGAAAACTGAAAAAACAATTGAGAGAATAGCAAATTTCTTAAATTGCTTTTTCTCTTGTTCTAAATTTGAGTCTTCTCTTCTCATAAAATTCCCCAGAGTTATGACACTCTAAGGAACTTATCGGTTTATTAGAAAAAAAATTTATGATTATTGATTATTATAATAATCATCTTCTTCGAGAAATTGAGAAGAATCCTCGGACTTTAATTTTTCAACATCCTCTACCTTTTTAGAGCCTGGTTCAGACCCTTCTACAAAGGTTTCGAGAAAATTATTAGCACTAGATGGCTTCGCCAACTTCCCAGTCTCTTTATCAATTAAGACATTTACAACGCCTAGAGGAGCTTGAAAGTCATACTCCCCCTTCTTTTTAATTCCTGCACGCATAAACTCTTTCCAAATTGGAAGTGCAGACTTAGCCCCAGTCTCTCCCCATCCTAGAGTTTTATTATTATCAAAACCTGTCCAAACGCCAGTAACAATATTAGACGAAAAGCCTAAAAACCATGCGTCTACATAATTATTTGTTGTTCCAGTCTTTCCACCGAGAAATGCGCTTATATCTCTCACATTCCTCCCTGTTCCATGCTGAACAACTCCTCTTAAAAGATTATTCATTATATAGGCCAACCTCGGATCATAAACCTGATCCCCCCCGAGGGCCAAGAGGTATGGATTCTCCTCTACCTTCTCCTCCGCTGCTTCTTCCTCAGTTCCTAGCGTATTATTTGCCAGAACTTCTTCGGCCTTAAGTTCTGGAACCTCAGGTTCTACAGGGGCATCTGTTTCACTAATTTCATAATTCTTTCCAAACCTATCCGTTACAGAAAGTATTGACTTAGGTTTTACAATCTTTCCTCCATTTGGAAAAATCGCATAGGTCGCAACAATATCCATTAAGGTCACACCAAAAGACCCAAGAGCTAGACTTAAGTCTTCGTCGAGCTTTGCTTTAAAACCTATTCTCTTTGTAAATTCTAAAATTTTATCTACACCAATATCAGAAGCGAGCCTAATCGTTGGAATATTTCGAGAAGTTTCAAGAGAGTTTCTAAAAGTCATTGGCCCTTTAAATTTTCCATCATAATTTCTTGGTTTCCAATTTAAAGATGAATCTACTCCTCCAAGTGCTTCCGGTGAATCCATCAAAGTACTTGCTGGTGTAAAACCATTTTCAAGTCCCGCAGCAAATAAAATTGGCTTAAAAGATGAACCAGGTTGTCTGTGAGACTGAATGGCGCGATCGAATTGAGACTTTTCGAAATTAGCCCCCCCAACCAAGGCGATGATTTCTCCGGTCTTAGGATCAAGGGAAACAAGTGCTCCTTCGGCTTCAGGCTCTTGATCTAATGAGAAGTGGACATATCTCTCTTGTCTTACGAGATTATAATCCTTTGAAGATTTAAACGTACTTTGAAAAGCTTTCCAAAAATGTCTACTTATCTCTGTCGATTTACTTTGAATTGTAACATTAATAACATCTCCAACTTTTAAAATACTCGAAGGATTCGTCACGTAAGGATAGAAGTGTCTCTCTTCTGAAATATTTCTCTCATGGGCCCATCTAAAGCCTTCATACGAAATAAATCCATTCAAGCCTGCGTAAGAAACATAGATAATTCGTGATCTATTATCAATCCTTCGAACTACCGCTTCATACATTTTCTTAGTGTCTAATAAAGATATGATTGGGTCTTCTTTAATATTTCCAGGAAAATATCTCTTACTCTTCAATTTCCCAAAGAAGTTTAAACGATACTTCTCTCTAGCCTCTGTAATCTCTTCACTAACTTCTGATTCGTACTTTCTTGATAAGTCTTCATTTAAAGTGAAGTACATTGACTTCTCTTCATGCAGCTCTTTTCTCTGTTTTTGTAAAAGCTCCTTTACCAAGTCTTCTGTTTCTAGCGACCTTAATGGCCCCTTAAACCCTTGTCTCTTATCAATTTCTTTAACACCTTTATAGACTTCTCTCTCCGCAACAACTTGAAGATCGTAATCAATAGTTGTTTGCACTTTAAATCCATCTGTTAAAAATCTATCATTCCCCACGGCCTCAACAACTCTCTGCCTAACCCAGTCAGTTAAGTAACCTGCCTTAAATTCACTATTCTTTCTTATTCTAAATTTAATTTTTTCAGCTAGAGCACTCTTATACTCTTCTTCCGTAATTTTTCCCGTCGCATACATTCTCCCAAGAACATAGCCTTGTCTCTTTTTGGCATATTGTGGATTTATATAAGGTGAGTATTTTCCCGGAGCGACAAGAAGTCCCGCTACGATAGCACTTTCAGCAATAGAAGCCTCGGTAAGCTCTTTTCCAAAGTATCCTTGAAACGCCGCTTTTACTCCATAGTATCCACCACCAAGGTAAACTTGATTTAAGTAAAGAAAGAGAATTTCTTCTTTCGTAAACTTTTCTTCGATTCTCTGGGCCAAGAGAAAGTCTTTAATTTTCCTACTTATTGATCTCTCTCTGCTAAGAAGAAGAGATTTTGCAACTTGCTGAGTAATTGTTGATCCACCCTGAACAACTTTTCCAGCTTTTAGATTTGCAATGAAGGCCCTAAGAACACCTAGGTAATCAACACCTTTATGTTCATAGAAATTATCATCTTCTGCTGACAAGAAAGCATTTATAACTCTCTTTGGTATTTCGTCCATTTGAGCAATATATCTTGTCTCTTTTCCTATCTCTGTTAAAACTGTTCCATCCTTAGCAAGAATTTGACTTGGAATTGCTGGATTATAGTCAGCTAAAGAAGAAATTTTAGGTAGTCCAAAAGAAAAGTAAGCAACTACAAGAACGACAATGAGCCCCCCCAAAATAGCAGAGCCTAAAACAAATCCTGTTAATCTCAAAAGTATTTTTTTCATTAAAAATTTATTCCTTTTTAAAAAAGTCGCGTAACTCTTTAAGTATATTTTCGTTCTTATTCATTGTTGTTTGAAGCAAGTCTTGTAAATCTACAATTCTATCAAGTTCAACATTATTTCTTTTTAAGTTAAACCAACGAACATTTTCTCGATTTCTCTCTGACTCTATTTTTGCATATCCAATCATTTTACCATAGAGACCGATTAGATAATGATTCGTTTTAAAGAAGTTCAAGTCTTGCCCTAAAGTATTCAATACTGCAATCCTATCAACACCATTGCTCTTTAGACTTTCAATATCCAAATTTCCGCTAGTCACTGGTGATTGGTAGAAATCATTTGTTGTATTATCAAGCTCCAAATTAATTAAGAGAACATTATAGAGATTGCCTCTTGAGAGGTAGCGAACTTTTTGAAGTTTCTTATCATAGATAGGAAGAACTAAAGCTTTTTTCAATCCTTCAAGTTTATCTTCTTTAAACTCACTCTTAAGAAATTTATACATAATTTCTTTCCAGTCTGAAGAATAGTATTCAACTTCCTTTAAAGACTCCAAAAGGGAAAATATCTTCCATTCAATATGATCAGTTGTAAGCCCCTTAGCAAGGAAAGCTGCAATCACCGCACTAAAGCCCGCCCCTGAATAAACACTTGGTTCAAGTTTATATTTTTGGAGGTTATCCACAAACTTAAGATAAGTTATTGACGTCATAGCTCCTGGATAGAGAAATAAGGCCTTAATCTTTTCGGATTTCTGATTCACGTAATCTGAATCTTCTTTTAAAATTGGTCCATAACTTTGTGTCTGCCCTTTTGACTCAATAAGGGGAACATGCTTGCTCTCTGTTGTAGAAAGATCAACTCCCTCGTAAACTGATGAATAGCTATACTCTCTCTTCGTCGAGCAAGACGAAAGCAATACAATAAAGATTAAAAGAAAAAGAGATTTCATTCTTCTACACTAACTTCCTTTAAGGATTCGGATAATTTTGTTATCTTTTTCTCTGCCTTTCCCAGCTGGTCCTTACAAAACTTATAGAGCTTAGTTCCCTCTTCAAATTTTTGTAAACTCTCTTCTAAGGATAATTCCCCATCCTCTAAATTAGAAACTAATTTTTCTAGCTCTTCTAATGAAGACTCAAAACTTTGTTTTTCATTACTCATCTAAAACCGTCCGCTACTATTTTGACACCACCTCCCATAGGAAGGGGCAAATTTGTCACCACTATGAGTGAAAATATTTCCATTATTTATTAAAAATATACTATCAGAAAGCTCTCAAAACTTAAAATTTCAAAGACTTACTATTAAAGGATAAATTTGCCCATGTAGAGGTTTTGGCACTGTGGTTGCTATAGTTAGGGTAGAAAGAGTGAATACCATGAAGGTATCACTAAATAAAATCTAGGAGAGATGACTTGAAAGAACTTTGGGTCCCACTTTCAGGTGCAATTGCTCAACAAAGAAAAGTTGAAACGATCGCTAATAATGTGGCAAATGCCAACACTCCGGGATTCAAGAAAGATCAAGTTGTCTTTAAAGAGTATCTAACACAATTTGAAAAAGGGCATAATCAAGATTTAGACATGCCTAATAAAGAATGGAAGCCAGAAGACTTCTACAGAAGCTATGGTGCCGAGCACGCAAAAGTTAAAGTTGACGGATCCTTTACAGATTTTCAGCAAGGTCAAACCTCACCAACAGGAAATCCATTAGATGTAGCTCTTAAAGGAAAGGGATTTTTAGAAGTTCTTACTCCAAATGGTGTCCGCTACACAAGAAAGGGAAACCTATCGATTAATCCGGCAGGTCTACTCGTAACAAATGGTGGTGACCCAGTTCTTTCTAAACTTGACCCCGCCCTGCTCGCAGCAGGAGGAGAATTACCTTCACCACAAGAGCGCACGATTCAACTTCCCGCATCAGCAGGAAGGCTAGCAATAAATTTTCAAGGTGAGCTCTCAAGTAAAGAAGGAAAGATTTCTGATCTTTCAATTGTTGAATTCAACGACATTCACGCCCTAAAGAAAGAAGGAAATTCATTCTTTATAAATGAAAAATTTGAAAATATTAGCACGACAGAAAATAAAACCGCTGTCTATCAAGGCTTTATAGAACAGTCTAATGTTAATGCTATTCAAGAAATGTCGGAGCTAATTAAGGCAAATCGAAATTTTGAAAGTATTCAAAGAGTCATCAAAACCTACGACACAATAAGTGGAAAAGGTGTTAACGAAATAGCGAAGTTTTAAGGACTAAAATGTACAACGTAATGAAAACAATTATTATCTCTCTCTTCTTATTACAGGTTTCAAAGTCTTTTGGAATGCTTCGAGCACTTAACACTGCTGCAACAGGTATGGCCGCCCAAGAAATGAACGTTTCGACTATTTCCAATAATATCGCCAACGTTAATACAACTGGCTACAAGAAACAGAGGACAGAAATTCAAGACCTCTCCTATCAAACAATTCAAGAAGCTGGTTCTAGATCAAGTTCTGAAACAATGAATAACGTCGGTGTTCAAATTGGTTCTGGAGCAAAAGTTTCTGGAGTAAGAAAAGAGTTTACTCAGGGTTCACAGCAAATAACAAATAATCCATATGATCTAATGATCAGCGGAGAAGGCTTCTTTGGAATAATATCACCAAATAACGAAATTAAATTCACAAGAGACGGATCATTTAGTGTTGATGCATCTGGAACACTTGTAAACAAACAAGGATACAAGGTTTATCCTTCTTTCGTTTTTCCTCCAGGAACAAAGAGTGTTCACATAGGTCACGACGGAACCGTGGAAGCTTATCTTTCAAATCAAGTTGAACCTACCGTTCTTGGTCAAATTCCTGTTTTCACCTTTATTAATCCTGTTGGACTTAAATCAACAGGAATGAATCTCTACGCAGTTACTAGATCAAGTGGTCAAGCTATTCAAAATATTGCTGGTAATACCAATGCTGGAACTATTGCTCAAGGTGCACTTGAATCTTCAAACGTTAGTATTATGAATGAGATGACATCCTTAATTAAAGCTCAAAGAGCATATGAAATGAACTCAAAAGTAATGGGTGTAGCTGATCAAATGCTACAAACCGTAAATAATATTAGGTAATAAATGATAAAACTAATTACAGCACTTACATTTCTTATCTCAATATCGGCATGGTCTAAACCATGCCAAATTGATATTTATCCAAAGAGCTACCTCCTTACAGACAGCTCAATGAAGCTAGGAAAGGCCTTAATTAAAAAATCGACCTGTGATGGTTCTACCGATAATGAATTTATTCGCTTCTTAATTGATACAAAAGGGAACACCTCTGGAAAGCAAATCTCAAGAGTTTTTAGCTCTCTCGTTAACAAGCCTGTTGTCATAAAGCCAGATAGAATTAGTATCTATAAGCTTGAAGACTATTTAACAGAGAGGTTATCATTTTCTAAGAATTGGTTTATAAGAGAAATTCAAATTCCAACAAACCTTCCAGCAATCACCTTAGATGCAAAAGAAAATCTAAGTATTGATTGCCCTACTTGCAGCTACCCTGGAAATAAATCTATACGTATCGTTATCAACGATTCTCTTAAGGGAATTAATAAGTACCACATGTTAACGGCTAAACTGCAAATTAAGGCCAAGGCACTTGTTCCGAGAGGTATCCTAAAATTGGATAACCAGCCCCTAACAAAGCAAATGTTTAAAGAAGAAGAAGTTTATACAACGGACCCTTCAACTCTTTTTACAAATATAAAAACATTAGGCTTTTATAAAGTAAATAAATCTGTAAATTCTAGAGCCATTTTAATCAATGACCTTGTTTCAGTATCTTTAGTTAAAGCCGGTGTTCCAGCAAGTATCATTTTGGACAATGGAGTTATTAATTTAAAGAGTACTGCGACTCCACTTCGAAGTGCTAAATTTGGAGAAACTGTTCAACTAAGATCTTCACGAAATAATAAAATCATTGTCGGTAAAGTCATCGACTACAACAAGGTTTCAATAGAATTATGAAATACTATAAACTTTTACTTATCCTTTCTACTGCACTACTTTTTTCATGTAGTAACTATATTAATAAGATGTATTCAGACCTAGATAGGCAGGAGCAAATTAATAATCAAGCACCTACAAACAATTTCGATCGATACAGAAATCCACCGAGCACTTATAGAAAGGCATCTGACGTTGGAAGGGTTGCAACTGCTGCACAGGGGCAACCTTACTACAATCAGAATAATCCTCCTTCGGTTAGACGTAACTATAGACCTAAGCAAAACCTAAGAAAGAGATATAAAGCTGATGATCTTCTCGACAACTCATCTAATCGTGCCAGCCTATGGGCCGGAAAAGGAAAAGATAGACACCTCTTTACAGTTTTAAAAGAAAAGAGAAATGGAGATATTGTTTTAATAAATGTTCAAAAAGTTTTAAAGAACGATATAACTTTAGAGCTCAAAAGAGCTTTTCCTGATATTCCAAAGCCTGCCTCTGGAGACGATAAAAAAGATGGTGAAGAGAATAAGAAAAATGAAGAAGTTGCAGACAACACTGAAAAAGAGATGTCTGGCAATAAAATCTATGACCGTGTATCCAGCGTAATTGTAGAAGAAATTAACGAAGATCACCTTCTCCTACGCGGACAAAAAAGCGTTCTTTTTAAACAGAGGAAGAGACTCGTAGAAGTTCAAGCTCTCGTTTCAAGAAGAGATATTACTGATGAAGATACTGTTAACTCTGACAACATACTTGAATCAAGTGTGCATATACTAAGGTAGTTTATGAAGAAGATTATTTTTGCAATTTCTTTGGCCCTTACTCTTTCTAGTTTTGGAGCAAGTCGACTCAAAGATTTAATTACCTTAAAAGGTGTTAGAGACAATCCGATTATTGGCTACGGCCTTGTCATTGGTCTAAATGGAACTGGAGATGGTGGCGGAGAAGTCACAAATAAATCTTTAAAGAGAATGTTTCAAAAGCTAGGACTAAATCCTCAAAACGAAGTCTCTTCCAAGAATGTCGCCGCTGTAATTGTTACAGCGAAACTTCCTCCCTTCGCAAGACAGGGACAGAAAATTGATATTACGGTTTCTTCCATCGGAGATGCGTCCTCACTAGCAGGAGGAACTCTAATGGTTACGCCACTAAAAGGTGGCGACGGAATAGTTTACGCCGTAGCTTCCGGACCTCTCTCAATCGGAGGTCTTGAAAAAGGAAAGAAGTTTGCGACGACAGGAACGATTCCAAATGGAGCTCTTGTTGAAAATGAAATCAAGATTGACTTTGATAAGAAGAAGTCCCTAAGGTTTGCACTTAGAAATCCTGACTTCACGACGGCCGCAAGAGTTGAGAAAACAATTAATCAAGAACTTGGTGGAAAATATGCTATCGCCAAAGATGCGACTACAGTAGACCTTATCATTCCATTTCACTATCAAAGAGAAGTCGTTCACCTTGTGGCCATTGTTGAAAATTTTAAAATAAATGCAGATTCGGTGACGAAGATTGTTATTAATGAAAGAACAGGAACAATTGTTGCCGGAGGTAACGTTCAATTATCATCAGTAGCAATAAGTCATGGAGACTTAACAATTGAAGTAAAAGGTGATGAGGCTGCTCAATCAGATAAACCTAACTCCCTCTACTTTCTTGACAAAAAGACTACACTAAATGACCTAGTAAAAAGCTTAAATGCTTTTGGTGCCACTCCTGAAGACCTTATTTCGATATTTAAGGCCCTTAAGAGTAATGGTGCTCTTATAGGTGATGTAGAATTTATATAAACTGGATTATTATTCTAAAAAATGCTAGAATATAGCTAATAGAGCGGTGGTAAAGGAATTATCACCCGAGAACAAGGTCAGGATGACTATGTCAAAAATCAACAATTCAATTCCAGTAAATACTCCTGTATCCAGCAAAGCTGAGAACAAAAAATATATTCCTGAGCCATACTTAGATGCGGCTAAAGGAATGGAAAAACAATTTATTAAATTGATGATTGACCAAATGAAGAAGACTGCAGGAAGCGCAGAGCCCACTTCTACTGGAATGGATTACTACATGGATCTTCAAAACGAAGAACGTTCTAAGGCCATGGTCAATAGAAACCAAGTTGGTTTACAAGACTTAATCTTAGATAGAATTTATCCTGAAAGTAAGCGTAATCAATATGCTTACAATGCATATCTACAACAAACAAATCAAATGAATCAAATGGCGAAGCCAAGAGTTGAAATGCAAAATGCTCACGTTAGCACTCGCAACGAAGCGGAACTTTACCAAGTTAATAAGAAGAGTATAGGTTCGAATGAACTAGGCCAGGAGGCGCATCATGAATAATATTGAATCGACACGATCAAAGTTTTTTCCACACACTAAAACAGAAATTAATGGTGGAAATAATGCTGCGAAGATCAAAGCTCTTCAAAGAAATGATGCCAGTAGATTTAATGAACTTAAGGATATGGAAAGAAGAGATAGCAGTGTTTCTATTCCTGAGGCCGTTAAAGATTTTTCAAGAATCAGAAAAGCTGTCGACGCCGCTCCAGAAGTTGATAACTCTGACAAAATTGCAAAACTAAGAGATCAAATTCAAAACGGTACTTATAAAATGGACTTCGAGGCAATTGCCGACAAGATTTTATCGGAAGAAATGTAATTTATGGAACAACAAAAGAAAGAGCTATATTACTTTCAAGTAACAGATCTCTGGAAGAGATTTTGCGAAGAGCACTCAACTCTCTTTGATCAAACATGTGATGAGTATTCATTATTGTTAACAAGTGATTTAGATAATCTTGAAGAGAAGATTATTGAAAAACAAGAGACTATTAACAGAATTAATCTTCTTGAAGATTTAAGATCATCAATTATCTCGAGAGTGAATAGAGATCTGGGACAAAAAATCTCTCATGTTTCTGACCTTATTTCATATTTTCAATCATTTGAAGCTACTCTTGAACATAGACACTTATTTAATTTTAACGCTCTTTTAATTGATATTATTGAAAAAATACAAGCTCAAAATAAGACCAATCAATTATTTATTAATAAAGCACTTGGTTCTCTCAAAAGTATTCGAGAAGAAGCACTTGGAGAAAAGAGCTACTCTACTTACAATGCGAAAGGCTCTGCGAAATCAAGAAGTTTATCGGTATAGAGGTTTAATTGTCAGATTTATTAAATATTGGACGTACAGGTTTAAATGCTTCTAAGAAGTCTCTTGAGACGACGGGGCATAATATATCCAATGTTAATACTGAAGGCTATTCAAGACAAAGAGTAAATCAAACAACGAATTCTCCAATAACAAAAGGCGGAACAGTTCACGGGACTGGTGTACGCATAAAGTCTGTGACCAGAATCAATGATGATTTTGTTAACAAGAGACTGGAAAAAGCAATCTCCAATGGAGAATTTTTTGAACAAAGAATGGAGAGAATGACTCAGGTTGAGGACATCTTCAACGATCTAGATTCCGATGGTCTCAATCAAGTTATAAATAAGTTTTTTAATAGCTTTAGAGAGCTTGCTAACCAGCCCGAGAATGAAACGATTCGTTCAGTAGTTAGAGATCAGGCAAACCTTGTTGTGCAAGACTTTAGGCGTATTCAAGATAATTTAAATTCCATATCTTCTGGTATTGATGAAAACATGAAAGCAGAAGTTACGGACATCAATCAAACTCTTGAACATATCGCAAATCTAAATAAGAAGATTCAGTCTCTTGAAGCAATTCACGAAGAGGTTGGAGATTTACGAGATCAAAGAGACCTCGCAGTTAGAAATCTTGCAAAGTCTTTTAATGTACATACATACCAAGACAATAAGGGTCAATTTGTCGTTGCCGCTCGTGGTGTTGGAACACTTGTTACGGCAACACAAGTCCAAAGATTACAGATTGGAACAAGTAATAAAGAAAATTCAACCAACGGTCTTCCTGGATCTGCTGATATATTCTTTGAGGGAAAACCTGCTCACCTACTCACCAGAAAGTTTCAAGGTGGTAGCTTAGCTTCTCTAGCAAAAGTTAGAAACGAAGAGATCGTTGCGATAAAAAACAAAGTTGACACCATCGCTTATAATCTTACAAAAAGTGTAAACGCTATTCACAGACGTGGTTATGTAAATAGAAACCTTGATGTAAATGAGCAAGGAAGTGTATCCAGTATTGACTCCAAAGGCCCAACAACAGGAATTAACTTCTTCAAAGAACCTACAGGACCTGGAGACGCGGCTATAAATATGTCTCTCAGTACTGCAGTTCAAGAGGACCTAACTAATATTGTTACAGCTCTTGGTCCAAATAGCCCTGGTGACAACAGAGTTTCCCTAGCAATTTCTAAAATTCAACACGAGAGAATTGTTGGAGATGGCGAAGGACAAGCAACACTAGAAGAGTTTTACTTACAAGCCGTTGGTAAGATTGGACTAGAAGCCGGTAAGGCGAAGCTAGATGCTGAGCAAGCAGATGGCCTAACAGCTCAGGCCGTTAGTATACGAGAGCGTCTTGTTGGCGTGTCAATAGATGAAGAAGCTGCAAATATGGTCAAGTACCAACATGCTTATCAAGCCTCTGCTAAAATAATGCAAACCGCCGATGAAATGTTTAAAACTGTCATCGGAATTAAGAGATAAATAGATGTCGAGAGTATCTGAAAATAGTTCATCTGCTGCACTAAACTTTTCCCTAGGAAAGGCAAAGTCAAAGCTAGAAGACCTCCAAATGAAGGGTTCTACCCTTAAGGATATCTCTCGCCCCTCAGATAACCCTATTAGTAATGTTGAGGCACTCTCTATTACTTCAAATATGTCTGACAACAAACAGTATCAGCGTAATGCTGACTACGCTCTTCTACATTTAAACGTAACAGAGAACTCGCTTGAACAACTCACTGACCTTCTTGTTAAGGCCAAAGAAATTGCGATTTCTCAATCATCGGATTTTTACAATGCCGATGTTAGAAAAAATATTGCGAATGAGGTAAACCAACTTCGAAACTTGGCCCTTTCAATCGCTAATAAACGGGTGGGGCAAAAGTATATCTTTTCTGGATACTCAACACTCACCCAACCTTTTGATGTTAGCGGAAAGTATAATGGAGACACTGGGCACACGACCGTCGAAGTTGCTAAAGACTTCTTCTTGCCTCTAAATTTAAATGGTAAAGAAATTTTCTTCTCCGCTGATGACACCTCCGACAAGAACACTAATCCTCTAAAAGAAATTAAACAGCTAGAGAATGGTGAAACTATAGAAAATAAAAGAGATCTTGCCTCTACAGAAGGCGAGAAACTCCATAAGCGAGATAATATATTTGCTCAATTAGAAAGTCTGTCAGTGGCCCTTGAAACAAATGATGCGCCACTGATACAAAACCTTCTAGAAGAGTTCGACGATAGTATCTCTAGACTCATTACACTTAGAACGAGAGTTGGTTCTATAACAAGCTCTGTTACAAACTCAAAGTCACGCCTCGAATCAGAGAATATCGAAGGCGCCACGCGTAAAAGTAAATTAATAGATGCAGATATTGCTGAAGTATTTTCCGATATAACAAAACATCAGGCAGTCCTAAAGACGACCTATAAATCCTCTCAAGGTTTAATGAATCAAAACCTCATGGATTTCTTAAGGTAGACCGATAAAGTTATTGATAATTGCAATTTTGGTGTAATTCAACAAATATTATACAAGTATTTGATAGTTTTTGCCTGTTTTTACTTGCCTTTTGAAAAATGAGGTAATATATGAACCATTGCAGATCGAATCAGGAAGGTTCACAAAGTTGAGGTTTATTTATGCTCGTTTTGACAAGGAAGCTAGGAGAAAGCATCGCCATTGATGATCACATCAAAATTGTTGTGGTACAAATCAAGGGTAAGCAAGTACGTCTAGGCATCAAAGCCCCCAAAGAAACGAAAATTCACAGAGAAGAAGTTTACAAGTCTATTCAGGATCAAAATACTGAAGCGTCACAGGCAGACCTATCTTCAATTTCCGACTTAGCAGACGAATTAAAGAAATAAGCAAGAATTTCCCTCTTGCACTTCTGGTCCTACGACTGCTAGAATCATGAGGCGGGCTATTTAGGCTCGAATTATGGAGGCCATAAGTGAAAATCAACACAACTAGATTTGGTGAACTCGAAGTAGATAATAGTGATATTATTACGTTTAAAGATGGTTTATTAGGTTTTGAACAACTGACAAAGTTCTTCATTGTTGACCCAGGTGACCAGACTTTGATTCTTTGGATTCAGTCTATTGATGATGCTAGTACAGCATTCCCAATCATCGAACCAAAAATATATAAGCCAGATTATTCTGTGAAACTACTACCTGCTGAACTAACAAGCCTAAGCCTAGAAAACCTAAGCGAAGCTAGCGTTTATACTATTTTAACAATTCCACAAGTTGTTACTAATATGTCAGCTAATATGAAAGCTCCTATCGTTATCAACAATAAGACAAAAATCGCAAGACAGATCGTTCTTCAAGATTCAAAACTTGAAGTTAAATTTGAAATGTATACTGATCTTAAAAGATACATTGTAGCTTACACTTCAGATGACTCTGTTAGAACAAATGTTAAACTCTCTGAAAAGACAGAGGAAGCCGCTTCTAATCAAGAGACTCAAAATAAAACAACAAATTCCAACCTCAACGCTGAGGCTTAAATAAAAAAAGCCAGCAATAAGCTGGCTTTTTTTTCTAAATTTTCTTCTATTTTATATTCTTGTTTCAGTAGCTGTCTTGGATAAATTCAAATACATCGCTGCTTCCGAATTCATAGGCTCAAGGGAAATAACTTTTTCCCACTCTGACTGAGCTTCTAAAATATTTCCATTACCGTACTGAAGGACACCTAGGGCGACTCTAGCATTAGTATAATTTGGCTTTTCAGTTCTAAGCTTCTTAAGCTCATCAATAGCTTTTGAAACAAACCCCTTCTTAGCGTAAACCTTCGCTATTTTGATTTTAGTTTCGAGATTTTCTGTGTCTAAGGCCACCACTTTATTATACTCAAAGAGAGCTTCATCAAATCGGTTATAAGTCATGTAAAGGTCAGCAAGCTCGAGGTGCTTAAGAGCAAACTTCTTATTCACATGTTGATCATCAATTCCCTCATTACCTCTAGCACGTGTTTTAACACGCTCATTAGCCTGATTGAAGACCTTTTTAGCATCTTCATAGTGTCCAATGTCATTATAAAGAACAGACAGAGAAATAGCGGCATCAGTATGAGTTGGATCTAGAGTAATCACTTTGTTAAATGCTTTGATGGCCTTACCAATCTCACCATTAATGTGAAAGATATTTGCCAAGAAGAAGAGAGCATCAATTGATTTTGGATCTACTTCAATAATTTCATTAAAAATAGCGGCAGCCTTCTTATATTCACCACTATTGTAACAGTGCTTTGCTTTTTCAAGTAATTCTGTTGAATTAAAAGTTTCCATACTTCTCCTATTACCTAAGGCAATTATCGTAGACGCTCTGTAGTTTTGCGAGCTGAGCTTGCTCTATAACTTCTTTAAATTGATTAAAATACTTAGTGCAACCATCTTTATCTTTTAGCTTATTAGAGCTTTCAACAACTCTAATCATTGAATGAGCAAGTAGATCTGGTGAATTTTTAAAGTTATCAATGATTGAAAGATATCTATATCTAGCAGCATCAAAGACATCTGTTTTAAAATAGAAATCACCGATATACTTTTCTTTATCTAGAACCATATTTTGTGCCATCTTAATTTTTTCAAGGGCACCTTCAGTAAATTCAGACTTACCATGGAAGTTTAAAAGCTCTTGATAATACTTAATCGCTTCGTGAGCAGCAGATAAATCCCTATCAAATGTATCTGGAATTTGAGCATAGAAAGATTCTGCTATTTTCCAAATAACATAGGTCTTCTTCTGGTGTTTTGGGTGGAAATCCTTAAACAAAATATAAGCTGCAGCCGCTTCTACATAGCTCTCTTGCTTAAAGAGTATGTCTGCCTGCAAAAGCTCTGCGTGAGTTGCATAGAAGCTATATGGATACTGCGACCTAAGCGTATTAAGCTTCTCTGTGGCCAAGATATACCTTGATTCTTTAATGAGGTCTTCAGCTTCTTTAAAGAGAACTTCCGCCTCTGTCTTACCTGCAGGCCTTGGTGTTGAACATGAAATGAGGGCCAAACAAAATGTCACTATTAATAAGCGCACACTTACTTCCTTTGTAGCAATATAGAAGTAAGCATATCATTTGCAGCGTAGCACCGTCAAAGTAACTAACGGGATTTTACGCCGTATAACTCATTATAAATTTCAATGGAAATTAACTTAAACGCCGCAGCAAGAGGAATTGAAATAACCATTCCCATCACACCAAAGAAAGTAGATCCAAGGATAACGCTAATGACAACCATGAGTGGATGTAAATTAACAATCTTGGAGACTAAGATTGGAAAGACAAGGGCAATATCAATTGAGTTTGCGACAACGTAGAGCACTGTGATGGCACCAAAAGTTGGCCCCCAGCCATACTCAGCCAGGCCGAAAATAATTGCAGGCACTGTTCCAAGAATTGGACCTAAATAAGGAATGACATTTGTTAGGCCAGCAACAAGGCCTAGAAGTAAGGCAAACCTTACATCCATGATAAATAGACCTGTTGAAATAATAACACCAACGATGCTTGCCTCTACGAACTTAGCAAAAATATAGTCACCAAGTTGTCTATTAAATTGATGAGATAAGTAATAGAAGCGCTCAAAGATTGAGTTGGGAACAATTTTTAAAAAATTAGATTTAAAGCTCTTACCATCTTTCAAGATAAAGAAAACAAATAAGGGGACAAGAAAAATCCATTCAATGATTGACCCCAAGTATTTTGGAATTTGTAAAAGAATCTCTGTTGTGGCCTTTTGTCCGTAACTGAGAGAGTTGTCGAGAAGATCATTACCAACAACGTAACCTGTTCTCTTCTCAATTCTCTCTGTTATATTTCTATATTCTGTTTTTAAAAAACTCTCGACCTTAGGAAGATAGTATTGAACATTCTGAGCTTCACTTGTCACTGTTGGAGTTATTTTTATTAGTGGGTAAGTAAATAGAAATAAGATTGCAGTAAAGACCAAGTTAACAGAAGTAGATCTCTTAAGGCCAAATCTCATCACAACAGGAATGAGTGGATTAAAAATAAGGCTAATAACATAAGCAACACTAAGAGGAATTGTTACTCTCGGAAAGAGTGATAGTGAAAAGAGAAAGAGAACCAGGCCCAGAAAGAAAGCAAAGAGCCTTACTTTCTCTTGCTTACTAATTGCTGTTTGCATTCTGGCTTTCCAATTGTTTTATTTTAAACTTGAGTCTTCTCACCTCATTTGTCACTGAGAATAACCTATTTGCCGTAATGATAGAAACGGCCTGTAAAAGCTTAGTTGCAATGGTTGGATTCGTATTGATTAAATTTTCAAGGTCAGGTTTAAAAATACCTAAGAGCTGACAAGACTCTCTTGCGAGTGCCGTGGCGTTTCTAACACTCTGTTGTTGAAGCAGAGCAAGTTCTCCAAAGTAGTCCATTTTATCTAACGATACGACATGATTTAACTTTGATTCGTTAGAGCTATCACTTACTCTTTGATCATCTTCAACGATAATATCAACTCGCCCACTAAAAATAAAATAGAAGCCAACACCAATATCATTTTGATTAAAAATAGTTTCTCCATCACTGAATTGCCTCAGATGAAGAGCCTTTGAAAGAAGTCTTAGCTCATAATCAGAAAAATTCTCTAAGACTTTAATTTTTCTTAAAAATCTAGGTATTGAATTCTTATTAGAAGTAAATAATGGGTTTGATTGCCAGAAGTACTTTAGTATTGGAATATCTAATTTAGGAGGTAATTCCTTACTCGTTTCAATATCTTTTTCAAAACTATTCTTTGTCATAGTGACCTCTTAGAGAATACCAATATCTTCTTTTTTAACCCAGCCTGCGAGCTCGATAGGATGATCAATATAGAACCATTCGCCATCAGTTTTTCCAAGAACAAATTTTGAACCACCTGGAAGCGTAGCTCTAACATCATAAACCGATGACGGCCCTTCATAAATTTTCATGTCTTTTAAATTTACAGCAAAAGTTTTCCCATAAAGAACGCCTTGCTGAAGAGCGATTGGAAAGAATGAAAGAAGAAGCAATGAAACCAGAACAATCTTTGATTTTATATATTTAAACTTAAAGACAAGTAGAGAAGTAATTAAAAGTACCAAAGTAATACATATTGAATAAGAGGCTGGCACCATTGATAGAAAGTTAACCAACTGATCACCAATATCTCTTGATAAGGATAAATCCACACCCTGAAGTTTAGACTTAATTACCGCCAAATTATTTAAGAGATCAGAACCTATATAGCCCTTTTTCATGGCCAACTCGAAGTGGTAACGCCCCGGTCCAAGATCACCCATTTTAGTATAAACAGCCCCTAAATTATAGTGAAAGTCCACCGCAGAAAGCTGATTCTTACTTTCAAGAAGTAAGTCCACTGCTTTGTCGAACTTCCCATCTAAATAGAGTGTCTCTAATGACTTTGATATTTCATTTATGTTAGTATTCGCCATGAGCATATTATCAACTTAGCAAATAAATAATGCAAGTTGCGGTAATCTATACACTTAAATATTTTGGGGTTTTTATGACAATTGGTGTTTCAAACGAGGAAGTTCTCGACCTTTCTAATAAGTTATTTTCAAGTATTTTACTTGAGCAAAAAAAGTATATGGGACTAAAAGGTCCAGACCAAGATAAGAGCAGTATGAATGAAACAATTCTTGCTGAATATGAAAAAGATAAAGGGCGTGGATTCTTCTTTAACTACGTTTCATCAGGAAGAGGTCATGGCCCATTCACAGAACTAGTAGATGGTTCAATTAAATATGACCTTATTGGAGCTATTGGACCAAATCTTTTAGGACACTCTCACCCTCTCTACATAAAAGCTCATCTAGAAGCTGCCACAAGTGATGTTATGATGTGTGGGAACCTTCTAACTCATCAGGAGCCACAAAGACTTACTAAAGAAATTATAAACTCTGTTAAAGGAAGCCGCTTAAAACACTTTTGGTTTTCTGGTTCAGGAAGTTTTGCAAACGACACTGCATTAAAGATGTTATGGCAAAAGAAAGATCCTGCTCACAAACTCATTGCTTTTGAAAAAGCATTTGCAGGAAGAAGTATTGCAACTCAAGATATTACATATAATGAAGATTATAGAGTTGGTCAGCCCAAATCAATCGACGTCGACCATGTTCCACACTTTGATCAAAATGATCCAGAGGGATCTCTTGAAAAAACACTGACTGCACTTAACCAGCTTGTTAAAACAAATAAAAATCAATACTGCGCTATAATGCTTGAACTTATTCAAGGTGAAGCTGGTTTTGTATACGGAACGAAAGAATACTACGAAGGTGTATTCAAATGGGCCAAAGAAAATGATCTCTATATTTGGGTAGATGAAGTTCAATCATTCGGTAGAACTACAGAGCTCTTTGCTTTTCAAATGTTTGGACTAGATGAGTACGTTGATATCGTGACAATCGGTAAGGCCCTTCAAGCCTGTGGAACCTTATTCACAGAAGAATTAAACCCAAAGCCAGGACTTGTAGCAGGAACTTTTAATGGTTCAAATGCTGCTTTAAATGCGGGTCAAAAAGTCGTGCACTACTTACGTGAAGGAAACTTTTACGGAGAAGACGGGAGAATGAAATATCTTGAAACTCAATTTCTATCAAGACTTACAAAACTTTCAAAAACTACATGTAAAGGCAAAATTGGTTACTGTGGTGGTGTTGGTTCAATGATTTCATTTGAAGTTGGAGACTCGTCTAAAGACGTAACTATCGCATTCATCAAAAAACTATACGAGAATGGAATTATCTCTTTCATGGCAGGAAAAGATCCGACGCGAGTGAGATTTCTCCTTCCAACTTGTTTAACAGATGAGCATATCGACGAGATTTTTAAAGTGATTGTTAAAACAGCAGATGAAGTTCTATAGGAGAACCCATGTTTAATCTCAGGCCAGCGAAGCTTAGCGATATAGAAGACTTATTTGTACTTAGCCAGCACTACGTATTTATAAGTCTTCCATCTGATAAGGAACTTATCACCAAGAAAATTAAAAGCTCTGTGAAAGCTTTCAAAAAGCCATCCAAAGATATTAGTGAAGATACTTATATCTTTGTTCTAGAGGATCTCTCAAAATCAAAAGTTATTGGTTGCTCAATGATTCATGCACAACATGGAACTGAAGATGAGCCACACTTCTATCTCTCCGTTTCACAGGAGAATAAGTTTAGTGAATCAATTAACACTGGCTTTATTCATGGCACACTCAAGCTTGGCTACGACACCAATGGTCCAACAGAAATTGGAGGACTCATCCTTGATCCAAACTATAGAAATAATAATCACAAACTTGGAAAGCAATTATCCTTTGTTCGCTTTCTCTATATGGCCCTAAATAAGAAGAGATTTAAAAGTACAATACACTCTGAATTAATGCCTCCCTTTGATCAAGACGGGCGCTCTCCACTTTGGGAAGCGATTGGAAGACGCTTTCTCAATATGGAATATCACGATGCAGACCTACTCAGTAGAAGCAATAAAGAATTCATTCTAAGCCTTTATCCGTCTGATACAATCTATGAAACTCTACTTCCTCTAGAAGCTCGAAACGCCATTGGAAAAGTTGGAGCTGACACTCAACCAGTAAAGAGAATGTTAGAGAGCATTGGTTTTAAGTATACAAAAGAAGTAGACCCATTTGACGGTGGTCCCCACTATCGATCAGAACTTGCGGAAATAAAGCCGGTGAAAGAACTTCAAAGTCTTGAACTGAGCTTCGGTCAAGAAGTTGAGAAGAATGATTTAAAGAACTATCTAGTGTCACTGGAAGAAAGCGATCATTTTAATGCTATTAAAGTCAGTGGTATTATTAAATCTGGAAAACTCTTAACGAGTATGAAAGAAGTCGAATCTTTAAACTTTATTAATAAATCTAAAATAAATGTAATTCCACTTTAGGAGAATATATGTCATTTGAATTAAAAGGTAATTTCTTTAACAACGAATTTATTCAGCCTCCTCTAACAGGGTCTGACTCTGTTGAGAAATGGATTACGAGGACTAGCCCTGCAGACTCATCTCAAACTCTATGGAAACTTCCTATTCATTACGGACATGTTGACGGGGTTCTAGAGTCGGCCATAAATGGATTTAAGGAATGGAGAAAGTCATCAATTGAAGATCGTATTTCTTTACTGAAAAAATATCAGGAACAATTAGTTACAAAAAAAGAAGAAATAGCCAGAGCAATTTCACTTGAAATGGGAAAGCCATATTGGGAAGCTCTCACAGAGGCAGCTGCTCTAATTGCAAAAGTAGATGTCACAATTAGCGATTCACTCCCAAGAGTAACTTCTAAAATTTATAATGATATTATGCCGTCAACTAATGGTTATATTCACTATAAGCCGATTGGACCTTGTTTCATTATTGGGCCTTTCAACTTTCCATGCCATCTTGCCAATGGGCAAATAACAAGTGCTCTCATGGCCGGTAACACTATTATCTTCAAGCCATCAGAGAAGACCTGTTACTCTGCTCAATTAATGTTTGAATGTTTAGCAAACGCAGGCTTCCCAACAGGTGTCGTAAACCTTGTTCAAGGGGACGGTGAAATTGCGAGAAGAATCTTAAAGAGTAGAGATATAAAAGCTGTCTTCTTTACAGGATCAAAAGATATTGGAAAATCAATTCTTAAACAAACTCATGAAGACTTGGGAAAACTCGTTTCTCTTGAGTTAGGAGGAAAGAATCCTGCTATCGTTCATAGCGATGTTAATGTTGACTACGTTCTAGGTGAGCTTATTAAAGGCGCTTTTCTAACCACTGGACAGAGATGCACTTCCACAGCAATTGTTCCGATTCACAGAAGCATATGCGAAGAGGTTGTCTCTAAATTTCATGACCTATCAAAGAGAATAATTGTTGACCACCCAATAGAGCATGAAGAAGTTCCATTTATGGGTCCTCTTGTTGATCAACAATCTCTTGATACTTACCTACTCTATGTTGGAATGGCAAAGAGAGAGGGACTTACTGAAATTATGAGAGGAAAGAAGCTTGAAAAAGGTTTCGACGGACACTACGTCTCACCATCAATTCATTTAGCTGATAAGTGGGATGATAAAAGCCACTTTCTCTCTAGTGAAATATTTGGTCCAAACTGTACCTTTATTCCATATGATGAAATTGAAGAGGCCATTGAGATCGCTAATAAAACTGAATATGGATTAGCCGCTTCTATATTTACAAAAGATCACTCCCTCTATCAACTCGCTCTTAGAGATCTTGATCATGGTTATGTTAATCTAAATAGATCGACCGTTGGAGCATCGGCAAAGCTTCCGTTTGGAGGCGTTAAAAATTCTGGAAACTATCATCCAGCAGCCGTTACAACAATTGATGCTTGTGTTTACCAACAGGCAAGTTTAGAAATTTTAAAAGAAGAAGAAATAGATTTAGATAGTATTCTAGGTTTAAAGAAATAATTCTTAGCGGTGTTCTTTAATTGAGAACATCGCTTATTCCCCTCTCTTTAATAATGCTTCTTATTTATGAGAACACCCGATTGGGCCGACTGGGTAAAATCATCTTTCATGGCCCTCACTTGCTGAACATCTACAGCAGCATTCTTTCGATATAGACTTAAGACTTCAACCTGTTTTAATTTAGACTGAGAGTAAGCGAAGCGCTCTTTTTCTTTAAAAATAAAGCTAGAGGTTTCTACGGGTTCACCTTTTTCATTCAAAGCCGTGTCTTTTATTTTCTTTCTTTCAAAAAATCTTTCAATGAACTCTTGAGATTTCTTTCCGCAACTTGTTGCAGAATGAACAGCAACCTCTTCTTCACTCTTCTTAGCTTTAAAAGGAAGAATTTTTGCGAGTTTTTCAGCGTCAGAGAAATCATGACTTACACCATCTAATCTTTGATTTATGATGTCAGTTAATGAAGTTCTGCTATCACCATTTGAGGAACTAGTGAGTTCACTAATTTCTTCTGGCGTAAGTACTCGAAATACCGAGGTTAATAGAAAATTTTTAGCACTCATCTGGGCTTCCTTTGGCTAAAACCTACCATTCCTATCGGGTATTTCTCAAAAAACTTTAGCTCAAAAAGTCCTTCAATATCAGTGCGATAGAGCCCCTTACTATTCACAACGAACATTATTGATAAAATATTTTATAAAAATCTCTAGACAAAAATGGTGATGCCATTTATAAATGTATTTCACGTATATGTACTGGGGTGTGGCGCAGTGGTAGCGCAGCGGACTGTTAATCCGTTGGTCGTGGGTTCAAATCCCTCCACCCCAGCCATTTTCTTTTATTTCCAAATGTTTACAATTACTATTTTTATAAGCTAGAAGAGAGAAAACTCAAAAGGCTGAACTATGTTAACTAAGAAAAATATCTTTGAATCAAAGGCCCAGGCTCAATGTCATGAAGCTGTTGCCACATCTTACCAAGAACTTCTCTTTGATCTACGTGAAGACCTAACATCTGGCTACACAAACGATTTTTTTAGCGAAGGATTTCTCGATCGACTAAAGGAAATCATTACTGATAAAGAACTTAATTCTTACTCTGATTTAAACTTCTATTGGTCAACTCTTTTGGAAAATGTGATCTACCTCGTTCAATTGCATGAGGAATATGACGAAACCAAACTAACGAGTACTGAAGAGTTTTCAGAAATTGAAGAAGAAGTTTTTAACTTTTGGAATGATAGTGATCTTACAGAAAGCTTTTTAGAACTTCTTTCTTCTGATAAATCAGTTCTAAATGCATCAAAAGTTCTACAACCTATTTTAGAGAATCAAGTTGTTTCATTCTTTTATTTAAATATTTCCAAGAACCCTCTTCTCGGAGAAGAGAGTTATATCTATAAGGCCATCCCCGAAAAAGGAGATAATGACCAATGTCTATATCTCGGGGAAGCAAACCAGCTAGTTAGACTTGAACCCCCATGTGAAACATTTCCAACTCTTCCAATTGTTGGCGTTAATAAGCATCAAAATCTTATCTTTCTAGATGGAGATAAGAGGTACGTTATTACTGAAGGATTAAAGCCACTAGTTTTTAAAGAAAAAGAGATTCATATCCTTCCAAATTGCGAAAAAGGATTTGAAAAAATTGAAGAGATTAAGAGTAATGTAATAAATGCCTTAGAGATTATTGAGAAAAACTCACCTGCACTATTTTCTACTTTCTCTAACTTCACACATACAATTATTCCAATTGATGAGCCTTCAATCGTTAGTTATTCTCAACAACAGCTACCTGGTTTCTCTTGTATCAATGTTTTTGAAAGAGACTTTGTAGACTTAATTGATGATCTTCTTCATGAAAATGGTCATCACTACTTAAACTCTATTTTAAACTCACAAGAGTTAATTAATGAAGATGATGACAAAATCTATTTTTCTCCTTGGAGAAAGTCCTTAAGGCCAATTAGAGGTATCTACCATGGTGCTTTTACATTCTTTTGGGCACTTGAATTGTTTTCTACTCTATTTGAAAATGAAGTTTTAAATAAGAAATTTAATAGCTTTACTCAAGAGCAAGCAAATAAAGTAACACTAAGGTTTCTTGAAGAGTTTGAAATGCTTAAGTTCTGCTTTGAAGACCTAGATGCTGCCTTTGACGCAGAAAAGGTAACAAGTGAGGGTAGAGCTCTAATAAAAATCATTGAAGAGTTAACATTGGCAAAAGCAGAGCTTTCAGTGAAAGCCCTTGATTTTCTTTCCCCGGAAAATATAAAGAAAATTGATGAATTAAAGACCCTTCTTGAAAAAGAAGGGAAACATTATAGACTATAATTTTATAAGCCGTGCCTGCATTTCATTTGCGGGCATTAGCTCACCCTTCGCACTGGCGACCTCAATTCCCTTAGTATAAACTTCTTTGGCCCTTTCTTTTTCACCTAGAACCTCAAGTGTTTTTCCAAGTAAGGAATAAGCAGTTGAATACTTCTCATCTACTGAAATAACTTTTAGTAGGTGCCTCTTTGCTGATTCAAATTCCTTTCTATGAAAGTAAACATCAGCAATACCAAAGTTTGCAATTGTATCATCTTCATCAATCACTAGAACTTGTCTAAACATTGATTCTCTTTGAGAGATTTGCTCTTCCCTTTCTTTATCTTGCTGCTCTTTAAGTTTATTTTCTTTAGCTATTTTCCCATACTCTGCAAACGACTTAACTGTTGCAAGTCCCTTCTCTTCTTCTGCTTCTTCAATTTTCCCAAGCCTCATTAGGTAGAGGGACTTATTTGTATGGGCCATCACAGAGCTCTCATTAACAGAGAGTAATTGATCCATTAACTCGATTCCCTGCTCAAATTTCTCTTGTCTACCATAAATAACGCCTAAGGATTCATAGGCGTCTGAAAAGTCTGGTGTTAGTGCAATAACTCTACGAAGAGCGCTTATTGCAAGATCTTCATTTCCACTTTGAAAGCTACTTACTGCAAATAAGTAGAGTTCGTGAGAGAACTCTTTGATGGTTAAGTTTTCTAAGTAATTCTGAAAGCAAAATTTAAAGCTCTCATTATCTTGAATAACTTCAAAGTTTTTATTTTCAATTCTAAACTCTCTAAAGAGTTTAATCATGGCAACATTACCAACCTTAGAAATAATCTCTCCACCCTTTCTGCCATTTATCGTAAAAGGAGAACTATTTAGTTTTGAAATATCTTCAGACACAAGTAAAGAAGGATAAAAACTTGCACCTCTTCCATTATGTACTTTGGCCACTGTTTCTTGACCAAGAAAACATCCTTTCTGAAAGGAGACAGCGAGATCAACTAATCTTGTATTATTAATTAAATCTCCCGCATGAACGTCAACTCCCCACGTCGGCCAACCTGTTTCAATTTTTAGCTTCAGCTCTTCTTCAGAGGAAAGTTCTTTAAGAAAGTTACTAAATTCTTTAAATGAAAGTTTTGCCGGAAGGCCAAAGAGAAATCCAGAATAGAAATGAGAACTATCATCTTCAAAAGAAAAGAAAATATCTCTTGAGTCTTTTGATAACTCCACCTCATCCATAATAATGTATTTATTAAGCTCTTCAATGGCGCTATCACTAACCTCGGAAGGAATTAAAAGAAATAGCTCATTTTCAGTTTTTATATTAATAAAGAAAAATTGAATTTTCCCGGTTCTATCAACTCTTGAATTTAAATTGAATGTATTAGTGTCCATTGACTGAATGTCGTTGGTTGTTTGTCCCTGAAAGAAGACCTCTCTGTCTTTTCCAGTGGCAATATATAAGTCCCAATTCGAAAGTTTTCCCTTTCGCCCATCTAGATATAATTCAAATTTATTCATCGGTTTTCCATTAAACTGAGAAGGATTCTCCACAACCGCAAGTATTTTTGGCATTAGGATTAACGAAAACAAAGCCTTTTCCATTTAATCCATCTTTAAAATCTAAAATTACGCCTTTTAAATAAATTGAGGACTTAGGGTCAATGAAGACATTTACATCACCGAAGGCGCAAACATTATCGTTTTCTTTCTTATGATCAAAATCTATTTTGTAATTAAGCCCAGAACATCCACCACCAACGACACCAAGTCGTAGTCCATAATCTAAACCCTTGTTTTCACTTTCAAAAATTTGCTTTATATGCTCTAAAGCCTTATCAGTGATTCCTACTATTTGATTATTTTCACTCATATTTATTCCATTGATATATTGGACAAAATCTGTCGCTTTCTCTTACCTCTATCATACAACATTATATAGGCAAACGCCTTAATTTTCCCTATTTGTCCAAAACACAAAGGTGATTTATCATAAATACTGGAGATCATTATGCCAGTACTATTAATTGTTAAAGAGAACGGTGAGGAAAGGAGCTTTAAGCTTACTTCTCAACCACTCGTGCTGGGAAGATCAAGTAAATGCCACATTCAAATACAAGACCAGATGTGTTCTGGAAAACACTGCGCCTTTAAGCTAAATCAACAATTTAAAGTTCTAGTTAAAGATCTTGAATCAACTAATGGAACCTACTTAAATGATTGTCAAATTATGGATTCGCATCTGATGCTGGACGACATTATTAAGATTGGTAATTGTGAGATCTATATCGAGCGTTCAGAACTTTCTCCAAGAGAAAAAGCAATTCTCACTAGAGATGAGCCTACTGCACAGATCAAGTTCATGGACCTTCCTTCTAATAATAAGGCTCTTAAGCCTTCACAAGTTGTAAGAGCCAAGCAAGCCTCACAGGCTCCTCGAATATCGCAAGCACCAAAGAAGCTCTTTCCAGAAAAACCTAGAGAAGTTGCTCCTACTCCAAAAGAAAATATTGAAGCTCCTGACAAGAAAGTTCAAAAATCTGGAACTGCAAGTGTATCTCTAAAGGAGAGAATTGCGGCAAAAGGCAAGAAGTTCAAAGACGCCCAATCTGCGGCGCAGTTAGAGTCACCCAATGAAAGACAAATTGATCTTGAAGAATCGAGTGGTGACACTCAATTTATAAAGATTGATAAACCCTCTTCAGCAAAAGGTAAGAAAGAAAAAACATCTTTCGCTTCAAAACTAAGGAAAGTATTTAAGAAGTAGGCTTACCTGGTATCCACCAAACCTCGTTCGTTTTCATAACCTTATTTCCAAACCTAGAAATAATAAATAGAAAGTCTGATAAGCGATTTATATACTTCAGTGTTTCTGCAGGAAGCTCTCCACCATGTTGAGCTTCATAAGATGTTGCATACCTCTCCGCTCGTCTACATACAGTTCTAACAATATGAAACTGAGAAGAGATTTTATGTCCCCCAGGAAGAACAAAGTACTTCAAAGGCTCTAGAAGAGAATCAATACGATCTATTTCTTTCTCTAGCGTTTCAACGTCTTTAACACTTATAGAAGGAAGAGAGTAATTTTCTCTCTTCTCTTTTTCGCAAGCAAATATTGAACCTATAACAAAGAGATCATATTGAATTCGTTTTAAATAAGGAACAAGAGCGAGAAGCTCGCTTTCTGCAAACTCTTCAATTAAAGTAATGCCCATTCCAAGATGAGAGTTTAATTCATCAATTTCTCCGTAAATATGAATACGAGAATCTCCCTTAGAAACTCTTGTTCCACCGACAAGCCCAGTTGTTCCCTTATCTCCCGAGCGAGTATAAACCTTAGACTTGTCACTCATTACATATTCCTTCTATATCTTCCGCCAATTTCATAGAGAATATTTGTAATTTCTCCAAGCGTACAATAATTAACTGTTTTTAGGAGTTCTTCAAAAATATTCCCTCCAGAAAGAGCAACGGCCTGTAACTTTTCAAGAGCCTCTTTAGAGTCAGAAGCGTTTCTCTCTTTAAAAGAATTCAATCTGGAGATCTGCTCATTTTTCTCTGCATCTGAACATCTAGAGATTTCAATTTCTTGATTCAGTTGTTCTTCAAAGTTATCAGCAATATATGTATTCACACCAATAATTGGAAGTTGGCCATTATCTTTCAAAGTTTCATAATGAAGTGACTCTTCTTGAATCTTTCCTCTTTGATACATACTTTCCATAGCGCCAAGAACTCCACCTTTATCTGAAATTCTTTCAAACTCAGCGAGAACAGCTTCTTCTACAATATCGCAAAGCTCTTCGTAGATATAAGAACCCTGCATCGGATTATCTGTCTTATTGAGTCCAAACTCTCTATTGATAATCATCTGTATCGCCATCGCTCTTCTTACAGACTCTTCAGTAGGCGTTGTAATCGCTTCATCATACGCATTTGTATGAAGAGAGTTACAATTATCACTAAGAGCTAAGAAGGCCTGTAGTGTTGTTCTAATATCGTTGAAGTCAATCTCTTGAGCATGAAGAGATCTTCCCGATGTTTGAATATGATATTTAAACATTTGTGATTTTGTGCTCGCACCGTACTTATCTCTCATTGCAACTGCCCAGATTTTTCTAGCGACACGTCCAATAACTGTGTACTCAGGATCTAGTCCATTTGAAAAGAAGAACGATAAGTTTCCAGAGAAGTCATCAATCTTCATACCTCTTGATAAGTAGTACTCAACAAAAGTAAATCCATTTGAAAGAGTAAAAGCAAGTTGAGAAATTGGATTCGCCCCAGCTTCTGCGATATGGTATCCACTTATTGAGACAGTATAGTAATTCTTAATCGCCGCCTTACAGAAGTATTCTTGAACATCTCCCATTAATCTTAGCGCAAATTCTAACGAGAAAATACACGTATTCTGCGCCTGATCTTCTTTTAAAATATCTGCCTGAACGGTACCACGTACCTGTTGCATAACTTCAATTCTCTTTTGCTCATTCCAGAAGTCATCTCCTGAAAGAGCTTGCCTCATCGCTGTATTCATAAACATAGCGAGTATAATTGGTGCCGGCCCATTAATTGTCATTGATACAGAAGTCATTGGATCGATTAACGAGAAACCTTTAAATAAGTCGCCCATATCGTCTAGTGTTGCAATTGAAACTCCCGCCTCTCCAATCTTTCCAAAAATATCTGGTCTCTTATCTGGGTCTTCACCGTAAAGAGTCACAGAATCAAAAGCCGTGGATAGTCTCTTTGCAGGGTCATTTTCAGACAAGTAATGAAAACGCTTATTCGTTCTAAGAGGTCCTCCCTCTCCGGCAAACATTCTCTTTGGATCTTCATCCGCTCTTTTAAAAGGAAAGATTCCCGCCGCATATGGAAAGAAACCTGGAAGATTAGCACGTTTAATAAATCTATACTTTTCTGATATTGAATCTAATTTTGGAAATGCAACTTTAGAAATCATAGAACCTGAAAGAGATTCAAACTTTGTTGGAACTTTAATTTCTTTATTTCTAACGGTGTAGGAAAATTCCCCTGACCCATATTGAGAAATTGCACTCTCACAAACTTCTAGCTCTTTAAACACTTCAGGAGAAATACTCTCTCTAACTTCTGAAAGCTTCTCTTTGAGTTCTTGGTTCTCTGGCATTATTTCTGTAGCTTTTAATAGCGCTTCGTAGTCTTTAAGTTTTTCAAAGCTCTCTTTTGCATCATTATTATATGAGTTAACAGTTGAAGAAATATCCCTTAGATAAAGACTTCTCTCTGGTGCAATGATCTTTGTTTTATTCTTAGGCGCACGCTCAGTATGAATATCCTTGATCTTAGAAGTATCAAAACCAAATTGCGTAGCAATCTCACTAAAGAGAGCATTTACACCAGAATCATTAAATTGTGATGCCATCGTTCCAAAAATTGGTAGCTGATCATCCTCTGGGGCGCCCGGGTGCCCAGCAAATAATTGATGATTTCTTCTATACTGTTTTCTAATATCTCTAAGAGCGTCTTCCGATCTAGGCTTTTCAAACTTATTTAAGACAATCATATCTGCTTGTTCAAGCATTTCAATTTTTTCAAGCTGTGTTGCCGCCCCATACTCAGGCG
This sequence comes from Halobacteriovorax sp. JY17, assembly GCF_002753895.1. NCBI lineage: Bacteria > Pseudomonadati > Bdellovibrionota > Bacteriovoracia > Bacteriovoracales > Halobacteriovoraceae > Halobacteriovorax > Halobacteriovorax sp. JY17. The sequence goes on from NZ_NJER01000003.1 coordinate 502,699, forward strand.
TCATCACGTAGATACACTTATCTGCAACTCTTGTAATCGCATCTGAAGCCTGCCCTATCCCTGAAGTTTCAACAATTATCAAGTCATACTTTTGAGACTTTAAGAAGTTTACAACTTTTTCAATCTGTGGAGAAAGTTCTGTCTTAGAATCTCTAGTGGCTAAAGATCTAATATAGAAATTATCGTAGCTTGAAGACCCAAGTCTAATTCTATCTCCTAAAAGAGCGCCCTGTGTTTTCTTCTTAGTTGGATCAACTGAAATAAGAGCTATATTACAATCACTATAATATCTATAAAACCTAAGAAGAGTTTCATCAATTAAAGACGATTTCCCTGCCCCACCAGTTCCTGTAATACCAAGGACAGGTGTTTCCTTTGCTTTAATTTCAAATGGTAAATCAACGCCATCTTCTATTGAAGTAATTGCTTTAGAGATTTCTAAATTGCTTAGACTCTTATTCTCAAAGCTCTTAAAATCGACTCCATCGAGTGTAGAATAATCGGCCTTGGCAATCATATCTTTTATGATTCCTTCAAGACCTAACTTCATTCCATCTTCTGGAGAATAGATTTTTGTAATCCCTTTTGCGTGAAGCGCTTTAATTTCAGATGGAGTTATCACACCGCCACCTCCACCAAAGATTTTTACGTCCTTAGCTCCTGCTTCATCTAATAACTCTCTTATGTAAGCGAAGTATTCATTATGACCGCCCTGATAAGAACTAAGCGCAACTGCATTCGCATCTTCGTGCAAGCAAGCATCCACAACGTCCTTAGCAGATCTATTGTGACCTAAGTGAATAACTTCAACTCCATTTGCCTGTAGCAAACGTCTCATGATGTTGATTGATACATCGTGACCATCAAAAAGACTGGCCGCCGTTACGAATCTTAAACGCTTCATTAACGATTTCTCCATAAAATATATTTAACACTAGTGAATTTACACCAGAGGGAATATATCGTATAAACCAGAGGTTGCAAAATCTCTTTATACATATGCAAATTTAAGCTATTATGAAGCTTAAACTGATTAATATACGCGCAGAAAGGTTATTCATATGAGTGATGACAGAACAATAATTCTTGAAAATCCATTTCACAATGCCAGGTTTAAACCTGTCCGAAAAGGGAAGAAGCCACCGAAATTACTAGCAATTGTTCACCAAAGTGGTTGTACTGGTTGTGAGGTTTGTATCGCTGGGTGTCCAGTTGACTCTATCGAGCTCGTTGCTGGCCCAAACCCGGATAATCCAGGATTTAACCAGACTGTTGAGATTGATCTCGCTCGTTGTATAGGTTGTCAAAATTGTTCACAGGACTGTCCTTGGGAAACCATCACAATGTATAACACTGATGATGCCTTCACAGCATGGGGTAATGAAACTCTTAAGTCAGAACTTTATGTAACAGAAGATGTCTTTGAAGAACTTAATGAAAAGCATGGTGTGAAGCCAGAAGAAGATTCAGCTGAGGTTGAAGAAACTGCTTAAGTATTATCGAAGGCCGCTCTTAAGAAGCGGCTTTTTCATTTCTCTTTTTTTCTAAGAAAATAAAATCAATAATTAACATGCCTGCCGCAATACTAATTGCACTATCTGCAATATTAAAGGCAGCAAAGTGGCTTGTTCCGATATAGAAATCGAACATGTCCACAACATACTTTAAACTATAACGATCAATAAGATTTCCAACCGCTCCCGCGAAGATCAGGCTATACGTTGTACAAAGCCAAGCACTAGTGTGCCTAGTTCTCCAAATCAGCCATAATAACCAAAGACAAGCTATAGTTGGTAAAACCAAAAAGAAAGTTATTCTTATAAAGTCACCAGAACCCGCTCCCATACCAAAGGCCGCACCAGAGTTTTGAACATACACTAAATTAAATAGCCCAGGTATTACTGGTAAGGACTCACCGAGAGTGAAGTTCTGCTGTATCGCACCTTTAGTGAATTGATCCAAGAGAATCACTCCTACAATAAGGAGTGACATTTTCCAAATTCTATCCATTTATTTATTCCTAATAATATGACTTCGGATTAATTTCATACTTCTCTATTTTCCTAAGAAGTGTCTTCTTAGGAATATTTGCTTTTAGAGCAGTTTGATTAATCTTACCCTTATTCATCTTAAGAGCATGGATGATAAATTCCTTTTCAAAGAGATCTTTTGCTACTTGAAAGTCTAATTTAATCTCATTATCTTCCGTAACTGTTGCAAAAGTAAATTGATATCTCCCAACTTCTGAGTCTTCGACAACATTATCAACAACAGAATCTTGGATACCTTTAAAGTCAATTTGAACACTAGACTCATCAGAGTTATCTTCTGGTCTATCTACAATATTTGCACTCTTCTTAACCGGTTCAGGTAGAGATGAAATATTTATTTGCTCAGATGATTCAATTATAAAAGCATGTTCAATAACATTTCTAAGTTCCCTAATATTTCCCGGCCATGAGTAGTTTTTTAAAACTTCCTGTGCCTCTGGAACACATCCTTTCATTTCAAGATTGTGAATACCATTAAAATATTTAACGTAGTAATCAATTAGAAATGGAATATCTGACTTTCTTTCTCTAAGCGGTGGTAGATATACAGGAAGAACATTTAATCTATAGAATAAATCTTCTCTAAACGTTCCTTCCTTAATCATTTCTTCAAAAGGCTTATGTGAAGCTGCAATCACTCTTACATCACACTTAATATCTCTATTTGAACCTACAGGAGTAAATGACTTCTCCTGAAGAACTCTCAATAATTTCACCTGCATCGTAGAAGAGATATCTCCAATCTCATCTAAAAAAATTGTTCCACCATCTGCGTATTGGAACTTACCTATCTTTCTCTCACTCGCCCCAGTAAAAGCACCCTTCTCATGACCGAAGAGCTCTGACTCAATTAAGTTGTCTGGAATAGCTGCGAGGTTAATCGTTACAAAGCGGTCATCTTTAAGTGGACCGTTAAAGTGAATAGCTTTTGCTACAAGCTCTTTACCTGTACCTGACTCACCTCTAATTAAAACTGGAGTATTAACTTGCGCTAACTTTGAAATAACTCCAAAGACTTTTTGCATAACATCTGATTCACCAACAAATTTATCATCTCCTCTTCCAAGAGATAATGACGGTGCAGAAAATATAGATGTTTCAACTAAGCTTCTTGCTTTTAGTGCTCGTTTAATTAAAGCAACTAAGTTTTCAGAGGAGATTGGCTTTTCAAGATAATTATAAGCGCCTTCTTTAACCGCCTTAACGGCATCGCCAACATTTGAATAAGCAGTAAGAATTAAAACAATAATGGAAGGATCATACTTCTTAATTTCTGTTAGTGCTTCAATACCACTCATCTCTGGCATATTGACGTCCATAACAACGAGATCATACTTTTCTTTATAGACACAACTTAAAGCCTGCTTACCATTGTCGGCAGTATCAACTTTAAAGTGATGAAACTCTAGAGCTTGTTTAACAGAGTCCTGTAAAACCTTATCATCATCTACAACAAGTACCTTGTGCATATCTCTTCCTTTTGTTTACTTATTCTTTAATTTAATTTTAAACGTTGTCCCATTACCAACAACTGAGTTTGCTTCAATCGTTCCGCCATGTAACTCTACAAAGTATTTTACCAGATATAGTCCAAGACCGGTTCCTTTAATTGAGTGACTTGCATCATTTTTAACCCGATAAAACTTCTCAAATATATATTCCAGATCTTCTAGAGGAATTCCTACTCCATTATCTGAAATTGTGATGTAAACCCATTGCTCATCATCCCACGTTTTTACGACAACCTCAGAACCCTCTCCGGAATACTTTATTGCATTTTCAACCAAATTTGCAAAAACTCTCTTCATAAGGTTTATATCAAATTCAATTGGATAAAGTGGAGCTAATTCTTGAACAACTGTTACATCTTTAAGGGATGCTTCATATTGCAAACTCTCAACAGTATTCTCTACAATAGAGTTTATATCTTTCGATTGCATATTCAACGATATATTTCTTGATTCAACCTTTGTTAAATCTAAAATTGAAGAGATGAATTTATTTAACTCTTTTGTTGCATCAATTATTGACTGAAGCCCACTTGAAAGTTCAACATTTCCTGTATTCTTATGCTTCATCACATCGGCCATGCCAGCAATTTTAGCAACTGGCGTTTTCAAGTCATGACTCATTAAAGAAATGAAGTTTTGCTTTAAGTTTTCAACCTTCTTTAAGAGTTTTGTCTCTTCTTGTATAGCATATCTTCTTTGGTATTCTCCAATTGCTCGAAAAGGAACCCAAATGTAGTAGACAACAAATACTGTTAGAACAATATGTGTTATATAGAGCCAAAGCCCCAGCATTGAGAAGAGCAAGTACGCCAAGAGAATAACTCCGAACATAAGAGCAAGAGTCATGGCGAGACCTGTCGTCGGCCTCATTCTTGAAATGATTATTGAAAGAAATAGTGCAATTAAAATGGCCAAAACATTTGAAACATCTCTAGGTATTTGAAGAATTGTTTTATTTTGAACAAACGCCTGAATGATTTCTGCATGAATAGCGAGTTTTGAAGAAATATATTCTTCTCTATTAAAAGGTGTCAAAATCGTATCATTCGTATTTGAGATGTAGCTAGGACCAACGAGAACAGTTTTATTTTCAAAGAAACCTTTCGGAAAGTTTCCAACGAGAACTCTATGAAAAGGTATTTTCTTTATTTTTCCTTTTGTAGAAACTGGATTCGTGAAGTATCTAAAAAGCGCAAAAGTAGCATCTGCTTCTTGGAGATAGTAAGCTCCTTGAATCGAAGTTGCATCAAGCCTTTCCATTCCCAGCTTCTCTCTACTTGTATTTGCCATCCATAAATGAAAAGACTCTTCCCCTGATATATTTATGAGCGCTCTACGAGAAATATCATCTTTTGCAAATGTTGCATTATCCTTATTTAGAACGGCCAGAGAGTAACCTAGCTCTCGAAGATCTCTTGGAGGTAAGTGCTCATCCCAATTATCCATATTAGTTCCAAAGCGAAAGACACCTCCTGCTTTGGTATAGTTCTTAGTAAGAAGTTTGAATTTATCTAAAGCCTGCTTTTCTCTTGAGGAATCAGGCTCTAGTAATCCCACTAAGTAGCCTACCGCTCCAGGATTATCACTTAGTAGTCTTTCAATTAAAATTTCATGTGAAGCATAAGTATAGGGAAAGCTCTCTCCAAGAAATTGATCACTCTCTTCATCCATAGTAATAAGAACCACTTCATCTTTGAATGAGATACCCGCATCATACTTAATTCTTAAGTCATAGAAAATTGATTCAAGTGAAGCAAATGAGTACTGGAAGAGTACCACTATAAAGATAACAGTGAAGACTAACGGATAGAGTCTTGATGTATCTATTTTCTTTAAATAGCTTAAAATTATCTTTAATTGTTTCAAATAATGACCAAAGTTACCAATTTATTAAACTGAATGTTTTTCTCTTAGATAATATGATAACTTCTCTTTTCCTTCTTGGTGAGTGAGGGAAATTGTTTCAGTACAAATTTGAAATAGGTACGACCTTTTTTCTACAGTATTACCGTTAATCTTAAATAAGCTCGCTTCAAGCTCATGTTTAAAATCAAATCTCAAGAGAAAGTCTGCTATAAGCTTTTCTTCTATCTCTTTCGAATTCAGAACATAATTCTTAAGTAGAATAAATGGCATCAGTAAATACTTAATAAGTGCAGAGAGTGCCTCTAATCTATACTTCTCTAAAATATTTGAGAAAATTAGTGGACTTAAAATTATTGTAAACAAGACTAAGTAGATGGATATCTTTCTTGCGACCTTTCTCTTTATTTTAAAACACGCCAAACTCAGTAGGGCCTCTAACTCTTTGTCACTTAAACTAGTCAACGTTTCTGGATTAACAATTATGACAGGATTTGAAAAAGCATTATCTATAATATGCCAACCACGAACTCTTCTTGATGTATAAAGGTTCACCCTTGATATAGAAAATTTAAGTCGAATATTAGAAAGCATATAAGAAATTCTATTTTGATTTACAACTAACTTCGCTCTCATATAGCCCAATAAAAGACGATCACCAAAAATAAAGGCCAGAAGAATCCATAGACTTAATATGGAGGACGCATAGATTTCACCAAAACTTGGAAGTAAGATGAATCCTATCGCACTTGTAACGGAATAGAAGAATAATAGAAAACCAAATAAAAACAACATATTACATATCAAACAAAGAAGGTTGATCCTTACTTTATTACACCTTTTATATGAAATTATAGACAAGAATTTGTAATAGGGATATAACTCAACTCGTCATAACCAAAAGGAAACCCCGACCGATGATAACACACTGTTATTAAAGAGGTTTTCTCGGCGCGTCTACTACCCGACGCAATATTGTGATATGACACTTTTTAGTAAAAATATTTAATAAACGTACACGGGAGATATATGCAAGCAAATAAGCTATTGTTCGGTACTGCGGGTGTTCCAAATAGTACACAGAAGAAGAATAACCCAATCGAAGGCGTAAAACAAATCCATGCTCTTGGTTTAGACTGCATGCAATTAGAGTTTGCTCACGGTGTAAGAATGAAGGAAGAAGTTTCTTCAGCTCTTAGAAAAGTTTCTTATGAACTAGGTGTTCCTCTAACTTCTCACGGACCTTACTACATCAACCTCAACGCTAGAGAACAAGATAAAATTGACTCTTCTGTTGAAAGAATTATTCAGACAGCGAAAATCTCTGATCTTTGTGGTGCGGAGTCTATGACTTTTCACGCCGCCTTCTACATGAAGGATTCTCCGTTTGATGTATTCGACCTTGTTGAAAAAAGTATGAACGTTATTGAAGAAAGACTAAGTAGACTTGATATTGAAATTGAACTTCGTCCAGAATTAACAGGAAAGACGAGTCAATTTGGATCGCTTGATGAGCTTATTACTTTAACTAAGAATGTTTCTTCATGTGCTCCATGTATGGACTTTTCTCACCTTTATGCAAGAACTGGAAAGTATAATACTGAAGAAGAATTCAAAGAAGTTCTAACAAGAATTAAAGACGAGATTGGTGAATCCTCTCTTTCAAATATGCATATTCATATTTCAGGAATCAGCTCTAACTCAAAGGGTGACTTAAAGCACCTTAACCTTGCAAAGTCTAAATTCAACTGGCAAGCGTTACTTAAGAGTTTAAAAGATTTTAATTGTGGTGGTTATGTTATCTGTAACAGCCCTAATCTTGAAGATGATGCTCTACTGATGAAAGAATTTTATAATACATTATAAGAAATAAGGCCCTCGCAAGAGGGCTTTTTTTTAAGCTGCTTGCTCTCTCGATTCACAATATTTTCTAAGCCAGTTCAATATCTCTTCACTTTCTTTTGGTAGAAAAATTAAATAGCTTTCTCCGTGTCCACAAAAGCAGATTGCCTGATAGTCATAATCAATATCAGATTTGAAAATTTCATCCATTAGAAATTCTTCATTGAAGCTCTCAAATATTTTATACTGAGGATTATTCATCTCTGAGAAGAGACTTGAAAATTGCCCCCAATTTCTAGGACATGTATAACTCTCTCCCTTTAACTCAAAGTGAAAGGAAGAAGTGCCTTCAAAGTAATCCATACAGCCAAAGCTAACATTAGAGCGAAGTAGCTTATCCTCTAAAAAGTGATCACTTGAATTGCTCTCAATATTTGAAATAAATTTTGATTCAAAATAAGCTGAAAGGTTTGTGCTATTTTCTTCTGTCTCATCAACTCCCAAATATGTCTCAGACACAAGTGTAGATAGCAGAGAATCTTCTTTTAAGTTCGATTTCATAGCTATCTTGTCGGGTATTTTGGAGAAGAACTTTAGTGATTTGCTCAGGATTCAATGATCCCGAGCACTTATGCTATTTTGACTCTATATCTAATGCATTTTCTGCGTCTATATAAGTTTTAACATTAGTTACATTTTCTATTTTCCAAGCATTTTCAATTTTGATCATTTCAGCAATTTTCTTATTATCTACTCTATAGTCTTTAGTACTTTCACCATATTGATCATAGCTTATTAGATAAGTAATAAAGCACTTTGCTTCTGAACAATTGGCGTGGACAATTTTAAATATTTTCTTCTTATATTTAGATAAATCAGAGAATTTTTCAAATTCCTCTTCCTCCATCGACAGTATAGAATCCTTCATTTGACCACTCAAATAATCACCCATCTCATTGCGATCAAGGGAACCACTGAATCTCTCTTTGACAAAGTTGCTCAACGTTTCTTCAGCACCTTTTTCTTTAAAACAACCTGAAAGCAATAGAGCTGCGACAATAAATAAAAGCTTACGCATTTTTTAACCTCTTAAACATTAATTGGATATATTCCTCTGTCGCTAATTATATCATAGAAATCAATCCAATTAAGACTAGTAGAATTTTGCTCATTTAATACATAAAGACCAAAGCCATCTTTAGACTGAGTCCCCACCTTCGCTTTAAACTCAAAAGAAATGGCCTGATAAGACATGGTCACTAAAAGTAGATCATTTACATTTAATTCAAAATCGTTGGTTGAAAGAAAGAAGCTTTCTCTTGACCAATTCTGAATAATTCCCCTAACTTCTTTTCCACTTCCATCTGTCAGAATCGTACAGACCTTTTGAAGACCGGAATTTCTTAAATTTCGACTATCAAAATTAGGATTATAAACAGACTCTTCAAGCTCTAACTTCCAGATCATAATAAAGAAGAAAGATGCAAAGGTATAAAAGAGGAAATAGAAGAGTATTGTTTTATCAAACGACTCAAAAAATTGATAAAAACAGATAAGACTTATCAACATTGAGGTGAAAATAATTTGAAAATACGATATTTTTTTAACAAAGAATATTGAAACACAATTTATAAATAATAAAGAAACAAGAAGTATATAGTCTAATCCCAAGTCATATAGCCTATCAACATTTAGAGCTGAGTGACCAGTCTTTAGCGAGAAAACAACGTGAAGGAAAATGAAAGAAAAGACCTGAAAAAGGATTAAGTTAAAAACATTTGATGTTCGCTTTAAGATTCTCATTCGCTACCCGGTAATATTTGCTAATTACTTAAATCCTTAGTTTCAAGGCTATAATAAATCTCATGAAACCTGAACTTGAAATAAATAATAGGTGCATTTCCTGTGATAATTGTAGGCTGATATGTCCGGAAAAGGCCATTATAAAGTTTAAGGATACATATGCTATCGATACATGGTCCTGTACTCTCTGCTCCATTTGCATTGAGGTTTGTCCTGTAGATTGCATTAAAATTGTTGATAAAGTTAATGACTAAACTTTTGAGACTTCTCCGTCATAGATTACTGCTATAGAATTACCAGTATCCTTATTCACTCCCCTTATAATAATATTGCCTGTTCCATTGTCCATACTCTCATTATTTAAGTTTATGCTGAACTCACTCCCCTTAGAGTTATAGCAATTTAAATCTTGAATTTTTTCTTGCTCAAAAGATTTATTTTTTATGATAAAGCTTTTAAAAAGAGTTTCTTTATTCAATAAAGCCTTTCTCATCGAGTTAATATAACGCTCAGTTGTTCCAAAGTCCCAGTACTCAAATTCATTGGGTTTGAAAACAGCAACCTCTTTCTTTCTAAAGTCTGCCACGCTTTCGAAGAATTTACTTTTTCCCTCACATGGAGCTAACTTTGATAGATTGATTATACTTACTCCACTATACGTGTAATAAGAATCTGTAGGCGAGGGTCGCTCTATTGATTTTAACAACCCTTCTTCTACTACTAACTCATTATATTCGGATCCTGCTTTAACTTTTAATCCCATTAAGGTTGCTACAAAGCTTAGGCTCTTTTCTTTAAACTCTGCAAAGGCGTCTTTATTAACGAGAAGAAACTGATCTCCATTTAAAATAAGAACTCTTCCTTTATAATTTAAAACTTTCGCAAGATTATGAATAGCACCGCCTATGTCCAGCAAGGATTCTTCATAGAGAACTTCAATATTTAATTTCTTTTTAAGAATATAATTTTGAATTTTTTCTGCTTGAAAATGAGTATTTAGATAAATCTTTTTAACTCCACACTCTATCGCATAGTCAACTTGAAGCTCTAATAGAGTCTTTTCAAAAACTGGCCAAAGAAGCTTTGGAAGAGCTTCTCCCACCGCCCCCATTCTTGTCCCAAGACCTGCTCCTAAAATATAGGCAATCTCAAGACTCATAGTACTTGCCCATAATCAAATTAAAGAGACCTCTGTACTCTGGATACTTCTTTAGTTTATTGCGAAGCTTTTCCATCGCAAATCCAATATACTTTAAATATCGACTATCACCTCTATCCTCATTAATGTAGGCAAAGCTTCCAATTGCCTTGAAGATTCGCTGAATAGTCATTAAGTCGTACAATCTTTCAAATTCTTCTCTACTTTGATTTAAATTACCTATATTTTCAATATAGTAGCTTTTTAATTTTTTAATATTCTTTGGGGAAAGCTGAAAGTAACAATCTTCTAACATTGAAACAAGATCGTATTGTGCAATTCCCTGTCTTGCATCTTGAAAGTCAATAACTACGGGCTCACCATTTTTCATCATGATATTTCTAGAATGAAAATCTCGGTGACAAAGAACCATGTCTTCTTTAGACAACTCCTCAATAATTTGTCCAAATTGTTTTTCATAAAGCTCTTCTTCTTCGTTTGTTAACTCCACTTTCAAGAAAGATTTTAAGAAATGTTCTCTTGTGAAGTTCATCTCAAACATTAGCTTTTCATGATCAAATTTTAATTTTCCCCATGAATAATCTTTATCTGCAGGAATACTATGGATTTTAATTAAAATATTTATAATTTTTTTGTATGTTTCATATATTTCATTTTCATCTTGAATCAAAGAGACATGTGAAAGCAATGTAATATTTCCGAGATCTTCCTGAAGAAAATAGCCTTTCTTTATATTATGATCGTGGATTTTAGGAACTCTTACCCCTTGCATTTCAAATACATTGTAGACATTTAAGAAATCACTATCATTATCTTCCTTTCTTGGCTCACTTAAACATGAAACATAGCTATTACTATCTGTTACGACTCTGTAGTAACGCCTTGTCGAAGCATCTCCCGTAAGGGCAACAATTTCTCTTGCTTCAACATCAAAATTTTCAATCCTTGTTCTTGTGTTCTCAAATAATTCTTCGATCAAAATTCTCTCACTATCCTCAGGTCTCATCTTACTTTCCTCTTAACGTCTCTTACGAAGTAATAATAGTCAGGAGAAGAGTTCGCCTGTCTTCCAGAAAACGTTTCCTTAACTTTTAATTCGGATATAAAGCTTTTAAAAAGAAACTCTTCTCTTGAGATTATTTGCGTATTTCCATACAGCAACGTAAAATCCAATGTATTCTTATTCATTGTTTGCAACCATATAAGTAATGCATATGGGTCATGACCAGATCTCTTAAGTACATAATAGGTCCACTTATTAACTTCAGTTTTAATTTCAACTGGAAGCCTTGTGTAGTTTAAAACTTCCTTTGTATTGATATACCCTTTAGGAATAAGGGTCTTTGCTGGAAAAAGATTTCTCTGACTAACCACAATGCTCTTTGTAAAAGCCGCAATGAAAATTTCTTCATTCTTCATATAATTAATAATTAATGCACTTGAAAAAAAGAAGTTTGCTTTGGGTAGTGAAAACAGGAAAGGTACTTCACTTTCTATTATATTAAAACTTGGAGTCAGTGGCTCTCTTAAGAAAAGCTTATTATTTGAAACTACTTTAAAGTAGAGAAGTTCAAGATACTTCCTACTTTTTGTACTTAACTTTACTCTTTTAACTCCGTCCGTATTTAGATAAGCACTTCCAATTGAGGCCAATTGATCAACATAATCTCTTTCAGGAGTTATAAATAATTTCTTATCAAATTCATATTCGTCTCTCTGAAAAAGAGAGCAAGAAGTTAAGAGAATAGATAATAGGAAAATAACTTTAGTCATTCTATAAATTATACCAACGACTCTCTACAATACAAGTCACAGAATTTAAAAGGCCCACTTATGTGGGCCCATTAAACTTATTTAATTTTAACTTTGATTAGATATCTTCTGAGGCAATGTCTCTATCCGGAAGATAGTGAAGAGTAAAACCTGCAAAAATAACATTTGGATCAATAATCATAACTTTATTGTTTTCCCAAATTTCTTTCCATCTCTTATCTGTTCCGTATTTTTCACCAGAAATAGAACCTAGACTCTCACCAACTTTAATTAGATGTGGAAGTCCTTGTGGATTATAACTAAAACCTGCAGAGTCATGATTAATAGTCATTCCTGTTGCAAGGTTACCTGCTGAAAGGTTTCCATTTAATGATGAGAGGTGGTGCCACTTTCTATAATCACCGTAAAGCTTAAAAGCGATCCACATAAGAGTATCACCTTTTTCAACTGTGTACTGACCACCAACAATACTGATATCTGAAGTTTCAGCAGCAAGCATTGGCGATTCTTCGGCAAGTAATAAGGATGGCTCTGTCGATTCTGACATTGCAACCTCTTCAACGGCTCCAACGCTTCCATCGTCTAATAATAGATCTTCGTCTTCAGAATCAACTATAAAGTCAGCATCTTCGGCACTTACCTCTTGAGAGATATCTGCTGTCTTAGCTGCATTATCTTTCTTTCTCTTACTCGAACAACTTACTCCTAACGTTAATAGTGCTAGTAGTAAGAGTATTTTTGATAGTTTCATAAACATCTCCCCTTGATATCTAAAAGATTTTCTTAACTCTTTTGATACTTGTCGGATAATTATATCAAGTAGTTAATTTTTTTTAAGTTTTAATATTACTCTCACACAATCTTAAGATTACGGTACCTTAGAACCTATATTTTTAAATAAATATTGCATTTTTTGTGAAATCCCATGATTTATTGCCAGTTTTGCGACAAATCTTTGCTCATCTTTCATTTTTATCTAATAATAAAGAGAGTATTGCCCTATTTAATAAAGCTGACTTAAAAGGTATTATTTATCTAATGAAGAGAAATCTATTTATTCTACTTACATTCTTCCTCATTTCTCAGAGTATATTTGCTCAATCAGTTATTGAGGATTTCAGCCAAGACTCAGAAAGTAATCAACTAGCTTCAGAGCTAGTTACAGAGAAAATCACTAGTGTTTCTAACTCTAAGAGAACTTATATTATCACTAATGAAAATCAATCTTTTAATAAGGGAGATTTCATTACACTAGTCCTTGCAAATAAACTAGCAGCTCGCGCCATTGTTGCTAAAAGTGTTAACAATCTTGCAGGTATCAAAATTATTAAAATATATTCCCTCGACTTATTCAAAAGTTTTAGACCAGAGCTAGAAGTTCAAATAATAAGAGGTGACGATAGTTTCTTTGGTGCAAAGAAAGAAACTGAAGAATCTAAAGAAGATGCAAACCTTCTTAAGGAAGAAGAAGATCTATACAACGGTACACTCTTAGAAGATGACCTCTCTCTTGACGAGAAAACAAATCGAAAAATAAAAACAGATAATATTGTTTCTTTAAATGTAGGCCTTATCGAAGGACTGAATAACGATGGATCTACCCAAAGATATACTCACTTAAATGGTATGTGGATGTATCAATTCGATGACAATATCTGGGCAGAAATTGGCTACGGTCAAAACCTCATTAATGACTATCCTACTCCTGGGCTAGACACAAAGATGACAAATCTCTTTGTTAGAGCAAAGTATACAATTAGCGCACCATTCTTCTCTTATGTGCAACCTTATCTTGGATTTCAAATGATTAATGCAAGTAGCCCTCAGGCCGGCGTAGATGATCCAAACGATAGTATCACACCAACTCAGCCTCAACTTGACAATGAAATTCAACTTGTAGAAGATTTAAAGAAGAGGCAAGTAATTTTTGGCGTCACTGTTTTAAAAAGACTTGTTCCCGGATGGTTTATTCGCGCAGACCTCGGTTCTGACATCATGAATTTAGGATTCAGTCTTGAATTTTAAAACTATATTCTTTCTTATTTTTCTTTGTGCAAGCTGTGGAGTAAAAGGTCCTCCTAAAGCTCCTGCAGGAACAGCTGTTCCCTCTTTTTTAGACTCTCATTTAAGTAAGTACAAGACTAATGCTGAATCTGAAGATGAAAAGAAGAAGTCTGACACTAAAGAAAAAAAAGAGTAAAACATGCCTCTCATTATTGCTACTGGCTCAAATCTAGGCGACAGATTCAGTAATCTAAAAAAGGCCAAAGAAAAGCTCTCTAACTATTTTTCACTTATCGAGGAAAGTAGAGTCTACACTTCAGAGGCCGTCGATTACAAAAATCAACCAGACTTTTATAATCAGGTTCTCTCTTTTGAGACTCCGAAGATTGAAGCTAGCTCTCTAATGACTCAGCTCCTTGCAATAGAAGCTGAATTAGGAAGGACTAGAGAAATACACCTCGGACCTCGAATTATTGATATTGATATGCTCTTTTTTGATGACCACAAATCTGAAACAGAACACTTGACTCTTCCTCACCCAAAATTATTTGAGAGAAGCTTCGTTATTCTTCCACTAATGGAGCTCGAGTGCTTTAAAACTCTAAAAAAGAAGTATGAGTTTCATACCAACTTTGACAATAGTGCTACGGTTTTAAACTTTAGCTAAATTTAATCTTCCTCCATTGACCCCACCTCTTTATACTTCTATAATTTCTCTCGTACTCAATTTAAGTTAAATCTCCCACTGCAAGGATGCAATCATGGTTAACTTTGAACTTTCAAGTGAACAGAAAGAAATTAAAGAGATGGCAATGAAATTTGCCAGAAACGAAATGATGCCTAAAGCTGGTGAGTACGATGAATCTGGCAAACTTCCAATGGATATTCTCAACAAAGCATGGGAACTAGGCCTTGTGAATACTTGTATTCCACCAGAATTTGGAGGAACAGGATTCACCACACTTGACTCAATGATTATAACTGAAGCACTTGCCTATGGTTGCCTTGGAATGAATACAACCCTAATGGCCAACGATCTTGCTCTTCTTCCAATTGCTCTTGGTGGAAACGATGAGCAGAAAAAGAGATTTCTTACTCCCTTTACAGAGTCCTATAAGCTCGCATCATTTTGCTTAACTGAACCAGGGAATGGATCAGACGCGGCAGGTTTAAAAACAACAATTAAAGAAGACGGTGATCACTATGTGATTAACGGACAGAAGATGTGGATTACAAACGCTGGGTTTGCAGATCTATTTGTCATTTATTGTACAACTGATCCGGAGCTTAAGCACAAGGGGATTTCTTGTATCGTTTTAGATGATAAAAATGCCGAAGGTTTAGAAATCGGAGCCAAAGAAAGAAAAATGGGTCACAAGAGTTCTGACACAAGAGCTGTTACATTTACCAACGTGCGCATCCCTAAAGAAAATTTAATTGGAAATCTTGGTGATGGCTGGAAGCTTGCGAAGATGACTCTAGATCATTCAAGACCAATGGTCGCTGCTAGCGCGGTGGGTGGAGCGCAGTGTGCATTGGATCACGCTGTTAAATATGCTAAAGAAAGAATACAGTTTAATAAGCCAATAGCTGGCCACCAAGCAATCCAAATGATGGTTGCGGATATGGCCATGAAAGTTGAGGCTTCAAGACTTCTAGTTCATAAAGCAGCATGGCTTTTAGATCAAGGAAAGTCTAATACAGAACTAGCTTCATATGCGAAAGCGTTTGCAGCTGATAAGTTCATGGAAGTGGCTACTGATGCCGTACAAATCTTCGGAGGATACGGATACAGTAACGAATACCCTGTAGAAAAGATCATGAGAGATGCCAAGCTTATACAAATATATGAAGGGACATCTCAGATACAAAGATTGGTAATTGCTAAAGAAATTTTTTCAAGGAGCTAACAAATGAATATCTTTGTTTGCATTAAACAAGTTCCGGACACGGAAACAAAGATTACACCTAACGGTGATGGTACTTACATCGAAACTAGTTCGATCAAGTGGATTATGAACCCTTATGATGAGTTTGCTGTAGAGCAGGCCCTATTAACGAAGCAAGCCAACAGTGGTTCTACTGTGACTGTTGTTAGAGTTGGTGGTGTTAAAGACACTGAGGCCCTAAGAACTGCTTTAGCAATGGGTGCTGACGATGCAATCCTAGTAGAGTCTGATGACAATTTAGATTCTTTCATGACAGCAAAAGCCCTTAAAGGTGCTATTGAAAAATCAGGAAAGACTGCTGATGTTATCTTTACAGGTAAGCAAGCGATTGATGACGACTGTCTTCAAGTTCCTCAACTTTTAGCGGGAATGCTTAATATTCCTTCTGTTTCAGTTGTTGTTGGATGTGAAGAAGCTGGCGGAGCTTTTACTCTTAAAAGAGAAGTTGAAGGCGGAGCTTTAGAGGTTTATGAAGTTAAATCTCCTGCTTTAATTGCGTGTAATAAAGGATTAAACACTCCTAGATATGCTTCACTTCCAGGAATTATGAAAGCGAAGAGAAAACCTCTTGCACAACACTCTCTTGCAGATGTTGGAGTAAGCGATGCTGACAGAAGAGTTAAGTACTCTAACTTCCAACTTCCTCCAGAGAAACCAGCTGGGAAGAAGTTTGAAGCAATGGACGAAGGTGTTCAAGCTTCAGTTGTAGCGGAAGTTGTAGGCCTTCTAAGAAACGAAGCGAAGGTAATTTAAGGAGTTAATTATGGCAAAGGTATTAGTATTTACAGAAATTACATCTGATAATGTAAAGTCTGTTACATATGAAATTTTAGGAAAACTTGCTGGGAACGATGTAGATGTTGCAGCTGTTGGACAAGTTCCAGCGGGAGCAGTTACTGAACTAGCAAAGTATGGTGCAGCTAATGTTCACTCTCTAAAAGGTGATAATCTTGATAAGTATTCTCCAGAAGGATACGCAAATGCACTTAAGGAGTTTATTGGAAACGGTGGATACGATTATGTATTTGCTGGATCTACTTCTCTAGCTAAAGACTTAATTCCAAGACTATCTGGAATGTTCGATGCTGGTATGGCCTCTGAAGTTACTAACTTCACAATGGATGGTGGAACGTTCGCAGGAACAAGACCTCTTTTTGCTGGGAAATGTTTAGCAAAAGTTGAAATTGAAGGTCCAAAGCCTCACTTTATAACTGTTAGACCAAATGCTCTTGGTATGCCTACTTCTGAAAACGCTGCGGCAGGAAATGCTGCTGACGCCTCAGTTAACGCTGGAGAGATTAGAGCGGCTATTAAAGAAATTATTAAAGGTGCTTCAGAGAAGCTTGACCTTACAGAGGCGAATATTATCGTTTCTGGTGGTAGAGCTATGAAAGAAGCTGCAAACTTTAAAATTCTTGACGAGCTAGCAGACGCGATTGGTGCAACTGTTGGTGCTTCAAGAGCTGCGGTAGATTCTGGATATGCCCCACACTCTATGCAGGTTGGACAAACAGGTAAAACTGTTGCTCCATCACTTTATATTGCTTGTGGTATCTCAGGAGCTATTCAGCATTTAGCAGGAATGAGAACATCAAAATGTATTGTTGCAATCAATACAGATCCTGATGCTCCAATCTTTACTAAAGCTGATTACGGAATCGTTGGAGACCTCTTCCAAATTGTTCCAATTCTTACTGAAGAATTCAAAAAAATTATGTAATAAATTAAGCCACCGAAAGGTGGCTTTTTTTAGACTTTTCCCTCTATAATTAAGAATGAATTCAAAAAAAGTTTCGAAAGTATGTTCTGCCCCCTGGGTCGCTCTTGCAATTAATGCAAACAAGTCATTTTCTCTATGTTGTAACACACTCTTAGATATTAACCTTGGAAATTGGAATGACTCCAGTATTCTAGAAGTTTTTAAAAGTAGTTCTTTATCTCGCTACAGGAAGAGCTTCTTGAGTGGTGTAAAGGAAAATGCCTGTAAGGGATGCTATGCTCTTGAAGAAAGCCATTTACTAAGCAAACGTGATGACTTTAATAAATATTATAAGTTCGATCCCACTCAAAAAGTATTCTCCTATTCGGACATTAAGAGACTCGAGTTATTCTTAAGTAATAGGTGTAACTTTAACTGTAGAACTTGTGGTAGTTTTCTTAGCTCCTCTTGGAACAAGGATAGCTTAGAACTTAAAAGAGATGTATATAATCATTCTCCCCCAACGGAGAAGCAGATGGAAGAACTCTTTGAGGTAGCAAAGCATCTCCACTCTATTTATATAGCCGGAGGTGAGCCACTTATTTGCAAAGAAACCTACTTGCTACTTGACTCTCTTCTAAAGTTTAATAACGAGTGCGAAGTAACAATAAATACAAACCTTTCAGCTCTACGTTTCCAAGAGTTTAATCTTTTAAATTATATTCCTTCACTTCCTTCATTAAGTCTCAACGTCTCTATTGATGGTATTTATGACAAGGGTGAGTATATAAGAAATGGACAAAACTTCAAAATATTTGAAGAGAATTTATCCTCTTTGGCAAAGACAGATATTAAAATTTCATTTTTAATTACGATTAGTATTTTAAATGTCTTTGATGTCGCCGAAATTATTCATTATATTGTAGAGAAACAACCTGTCAGAAATTATACTGTTGATATTAACTTTGTTCATGATCCTTCTCTCTACAATATTCAGATCCTACCCGATAATATTAAATCAATGATTCAAGCTAGCCTTTATTTAGATGTGATGAATTTTAACAACTCTTCTAATTTAAAAAAATATTCCCAAAAACTCATTTCAATTTGCAGTTTTCTTAAGAATGATAATACCCAATCTAACATAGATGAATTCTTTGAAGAAACTCGCAGGATTGATACCTTAAGAAGTCAGTCATTTCACAAAGTATTTCCAGAACTGGCTTCGACCCTATCCTATCCAAACGTAGAAAGGCCAGTGTAGTTCGCTACACTGGCCTTTCTTATTTTATTAGGGGGGTATAGTTTCTTAATTCTTATTTCGAAGCTGGAGCTCTTTCTGTTTGACCAAAAGAAAATCCTCTCTCTTCTGTGATTCTAGCAAATTCTTCTTGTGTTTCTGGCTCAACAATCTCTTGCTCTTCTTCGTAATTTTCTTCTTCATCAACTTCGTAGATATTATTCCCTTGAGCTGATCTTGAAAACTCTGCATCTTTTTGTTCTTCTACAACTTCAATTTTATCAGAAGTTAAGTCTCTCATTTCTTCTTTAGCGTAAGCAGCCTCTTCTTCAATTCTATTTAATTCATCCATTTTTTCAGAAGTAACGAAGTTTAACATTGCACCTTGAAGAGGACCTGTTGCAAATCTGATTCTAAATCCATC
Source organism: Halobacteriovorax sp. JY17 (assembly GCF_002753895.1). Classification (NCBI taxonomy): domain Bacteria; kingdom Pseudomonadati; phylum Bdellovibrionota; class Bacteriovoracia; order Bacteriovoracales; family Halobacteriovoraceae; genus Halobacteriovorax; species Halobacteriovorax sp. JY17. Next base: position 522,017 of record NZ_NJER01000003.1, read on the forward strand.
TTTACCATTGTTTGTAATAATTCCTGTTACTTCACCGCTATTTGTCTCAGCAGAAAATTGTCCACCTGCTTTGATTTCTGGAGAATTTATAAAACTTAGTGGTTGCTCATAATTCTTCCCCATTCCAACAACAACACTAAACTCTTCAATTCTTCCTGTGCTTACAACGATATTTCCTGTTAAAAGATTTTCACCTCTTAGTACATTTGGATCTTTAGTTGGGTGAAGTGCTCTTTCAAGAACTAAGTCCTGAACTCTTTCAATTACAACTCCTGTTGTATTTTCTTGAACAACTTCTTTTACTTCTTCGATATTTGCAGCAACTTCAACTTGCTTAACTTCAACTTTCTTAATTGCTTCAATAATTTCGTAACCTTTTCCAAATTGTCTAAATAGAGCTATTGTTCTTCCGCTCTCATCTAAGTATGAAACTCTTAGAACCATTGGCTCTTCTTCACCAACTTTAACAAGTGAAGTTCCAACTAATTCAAAATTCATTTCTACTTTATTTTCAGCTTCATTTGCATTGAAAACAACTTCGTTATTCTCATCTTGAATTCTTCTTATTTCCCACTCACCATTAATGATTGTTGAGTTTAACTTATTTAAAGGTAAGTACTGAACTGCTGGTCTAGCTGCTGATTCTGAAGCGACATGTCTCACAACTTTCTGATCATCTAATCTCTTTACAACTTGAACCTTACTCTCGTTCATAAACTCATTAGAATTAAAATTGGCATCTCTAACCGCTTTAACTCCGATAAGAACTGAACTAGCAGTTAAGAATCCTGTTAATGTTTTAAGAGTCAGTAGTGACTTCATGGTTATCTCCCTTTCAGACTTACTTATATATAAGCAAGTACCATGCCAAGCGTCATAGGCCAAAGAAAGACACAAATCTGTATTTAGATATCTCTAAACTACTGTTTTTATGTGTTTTGATTAAGGAATAAGTATATTGGTGAGGATTGACCGTCTAAAGAATAGACGGCCTGTATAAAATATATATAGTAAATTGAAGCCTTGAGCTACTCTGCCTGAAACTTAGTTCCTTCGTAATCACTGTGACTTACTCTGAATCTTTTTAATGCAATTACTACAAGGTCATCAATCTTATAACCTGTATTTTCGGCCATTCTTGCAAACGCCTCCACTATTTCTTTCTCCACATTAACAGTTAATTCTTTTAATTCGCCTTGATTGTGTTCTTGCGTTTTCAAACGAGTTCTCCGGTTATATTAATTCTTATTTATCAATTACTTTTATTGCCTTCTTCTTCCTAAGAGAAACAAGCGCCGCTGTAACCTCAAAGTCATAAAGGTCACAATTATTATAAATATCTGCCACTAATGAGTATTCCGTCAAGACGTTCATTAGTTTAAATTCAGAAGCACTAACATCAGCACCTATTGAGACAAAGTCCCCATTGAGAATAAGCTTCAGATCTAAAGGCGGCTTCAAGGCCTTAGATTCACGGTGCTTTATATATAAGCTTTGAGAATTATTCTTAAAATCCTCAAAGCTTAAACTAAAATTCCTATGCTCTTCTGGAACAAGCTCAGGCTCAACAATGAATTTAAGAGGCGTGTGATCCATATCATCGAATAGCGCCAAATAAAGAGCCTTCTCACCCTTAAGACCACTATACTTACAATCAACTATTAATCCGTCTGCAATCAGAACTATCCCCAAGTACTGACCACTAGTGCGATTTAAAATATTTAATCGACCAGTAAATCCAAAAGTTGTTTGTTCTTCAATAGTTCCAAGAAGTGACAAGATGATCCCCTACTTTCCTAATATTTTAGAAAAGAATCCTTTTTTACCAGTACCATTCATCTTTGCATTTACCTTAGATGCTAAGTCCATATAAGACTTCCAGACAGGGCGCCCTTCATGCTCTGGTGACGACATATAAGGAACTCCTGTATCTGAACCAATTCGTAAAGCTATTTCCATAGGTATTTCACCCAAGAATTCTGCACTTAATTCCTTACAGGCCTTTTTCACTCCGCCCTCACCAAAGAGGAAATACTTCTTTTCTAGATTATCATCTGGAACAAAGTAGCTCATATTTTCAATCATCCCAAGAATTGGAATATTTACTTTTTCAAACATCTTCATTCCCTTTCTCGTATCTAAAAGGGCCACCTCTTGTGGTGTTGAGATTACAACTGCCGCATCAACTTCAGTCGCCTGAACCATACTTAACTGCATATCCCCTGTTCCTGGAGGAAGATCAATAATCAAATAATCTAATTCACCCCAATCAACATCAAAGAGAAATTGATTTAAAACTCCTCCAAGCATTGGTCCACGCCAGATAACAGCATCATCCTCTTGAATGAATAAACCAAATGAAATAAATTTTAATCCAAAAGACTCGATTGGTAAGATCTTCTTATCTTCATTAGCCTCTGGTTTTGCATCTCTTTTTCCAAGCAACATTGGCATTGAAGGACCATAAATGTCCGCGTCTAAAATTCCAACCTTAAAACCTTGATTCTTTAAAGACATTGCAAGATTGACTGAAACAGTCGACTTACCAACGCCTCCTTTACAAGAAGAAACTGCGAGAACATTTTTAACATTTGGAACGCGCTTCTTATTTGCGCCTACTGGTCCATGACCTGCTTTAATGGCCGCTTGTTCTTTCTTTGGTTCAGCCGGTTTTGCAGATCCTGCAAATACATCCTTCGAATCCTTAGACACTGTCATTATTGTTATATTATCTTCTTCGAAATCGGCCTTTAGAAGCCCATAGATCGAATCTTCAATAACTCTCTTTTGAGCAGGAGTGATTCCTTCACGGTCGTATTTTATTAGAACACTTTCTCCAGTAACTTTAACTTCTGTTATTCTCTCTTCTGCGCCAAGTGTCATTCCCGTTGCAGGGTTAGCTATTGTACAAATTAAATTCTTAATCTTATCACTCATAAATTACCTCTTTATTTATTCTCTATTTATATCTCGAAATAACTTATTCGTTAAGAACAATGATTAAACCTGACCGAAAAGGTCGCATAAATTTATTGGTAGCACTAGATACCATTCTCTTATATCATAAGGGATACTAAGCTCAATCTGTTGAAAGGAATCGACCGAATGTCTGAACCATATAAGCGAAGTATAATTTTAATCAATCCAAGATTTCAGATTAAGTTCAGTATCTTGGTATGTGTATTTCTATTTATTTCAAGCGTATTCTATCCACTAACAATTTATGACCTAGTCACAAAGCTCGTTGAGCAGGCAAATGCTACATCTCCTGATATGGCGGCAAAAATGGGTACCTATAAAAATAACCTAGTTTTTGTACTTGCACTCTTTCAACTAGGCTTTACTGCTGTAACTTTCATAGCTTGCCTCCTCTTTAGTCACAAGATTGCAGGTCCAATTTATAAAGCACAGAAATATCTTTCCGCTATCAGAGATAGGGAAGGAAATGGTAAACTATACTTCAGGCAAGGGGATTACTTCCAGGAGCTGGCAGATGACTTCAATGAAACTTTTGAGGTTATTCAAGAAGACTATAAGAAAGATATGGTCTACCTAAGTGAAGTTTCTTCATATATTAATAATCTTACGATGGTGGTTCCAGAAGATAAGAAGGTCGTTTTAGATGAAATTAAATCAAAGCTAAACGAAATTCAAGATAGGTATCACACAATTTATTAAAACTTACAAAAATGACAGGAGGTCATCTTTGTTAAAACTAGCAACGATTGCTTCATTCACTTTGCTCTCACTCAGCAGCTACGCTGTTAGCAAACAACCTCAAACTTTTTCTATAAAAACGTCTAAGAATGATGAGAAGTTCGCAAGATCATTTCATCAATTCTATAAGAATGTTAAAAGAAAGAATCTGGACTATACCGCAATATCTCTAATGAGTAAGAGGCTTAAATATACTGAAGCCTTCAAAGAATATACTCCCCTAGTAGAAACCCTCTTAAAGTTCAAGAAAGCTCGTCTTAGCGGAGAGGAATTTAATAATGTCTGCAAACCAAAGAACTTTGATACTAAGAATTTACCAGACCTTGTTAAAAGATCATATGTTCAACTAGATCAATTTTGTCGCTGGAAATTTTTAAAGAATGTTTCTACTGGTAAGAAAAATAAAACAATCTCTTTTAAGAATTTAGAGTATTTTAAATATGCTCTACCTTATTATCTAAAAGGAAAGAGTAAGCATGAGTTTATCACTTATCTCTCTCAGATTGATAAAAGCTCTAACTTACACATTCTTATTTCAGATCTTATGACTGAACAATACCTAGAAAAACAGTTTAAACCAAACTCCGATCATTTAAAGTTCATTAGAATCAATAATGCTCTTACAAACTATGTTCAGTCGGCCGGACTCACGGATAGCTCAGAAAGAAATTATTTCACAAAAGCATTCTACGAAATTAGGTCCAACTTAAAAAGCCATTTAGAAAAAGATGAATTTGACCTTGCTTTCCAAGCTGGGCATCAACTTATCAGCTTCTACGACTCTAATAAACAATATATAAGCTCAGATAAAGCTTGGTTGAACATACTCACAAGTGGAAAGAACTTTCTCTATAAACAAGAACCTGAAAAAGCTCGCTACTTCTTTGAGTACGCTCTTACCATCGCAACTAACGACCAGCTTGACGAAGCTCTTTTTCAATTGCTCTGGACTGATATTCTAGTCGGAAAATATAAGAAAGCCGTTGCAACAATTGAAAAGTTTCAATTGATAAAGAACTACTCAAAGTACAATTCAAAAGTAAAGTTCTGGATTGCCTATACTCTTTATAAAAATGGTGAAAATGAATTATCTAAGCATCTTTTTACTAAGCTAACGGAATCATCTCCCTTAAATTTTTATGCAATCATTTCATACAAGAAACTCTTAGATATTTTTGACGTAGAAGATAAAGCAAAACTTCTTGGAAAATATACCGAAGAAATTAAGCCAAATGTTCCAAAGAACAAGGCATACTCTAAGAACTTTATTTCTTCTTTAAAAAGATTATCTCTATGGCTAGAACTCAACCTTGACGCATTTTCAAATAATGAAATATCAGAAATAATCTCAAGAGACTCGAGCTACGTTTTCCAAGATGAGAAAGTTGCCAAGAAAGTTGAGAATAAAGAACTTCGAAAGTATCTCATTGAAAAACTTGTTAATCTTTTTACGAAAGAGAAGAAATACCTTCACTCCTTCAAGCTTGTTCATAACTCTCTAGAGAATGAAGTATTTGAACTAGATGCGTTTACTTTAAAGAATCTATTTCCATTTCAATACCTTCAAAAGATTAAAAATATCGACAAGACTATTGACCCTCTAGTTGTCATCTCTCTTATTAGACAAGAGTCTGCTTTCAACCCACAGGCAAGGTCTCATGTTGGGGCAAGAGGTTTAATGCAACTCATGCCTGCCACAGCGAGGCAGTACAAGAGAAATGTTCGTACCGCACATCTAAAAAGGCCAGACGTTAATATTAAAATTGGAATCACTTACTTAAAGAAGCTTCTTAAAAAGTATGATGGAAACCTGATCTACACACTTTCAGCATATAATGCGGGAGAAAGTAGAGTAAAGAGATGGAAGAAAAATATTTTTGTAAATAACGATCCAATGGTTACGATCGAATCCATTCCATTTAGAGAAACGAGAAAGTATGTGAAGTTAATTTATAGGAATATATTCTTTTACAATCTACTTTCAAATAAGACTGTCCTCGAGAAATCTCTCGAAGACAGCTTTATTGTTGGTGTAAATACTAAACGTTAAATCTAAAGTGAATAACATCTCCGTCTTTGACGAGATATTCTTTACCTTCAATTCTAAATTTACCTGCCTCTTTGACCTTTTGTTCTGTTCCCAGTTCAAAAAGGTCATCGCAGTGGTAAATTTCTGCTTTGATAAATCCTCTCTCAAAGTCAGTATGAATGACACCTGCTGCCTGAGGAGCTTTGTCCCCGGCCTTAAAAGTCCATGCGCGAACTTCTTTTTCACCTGCAGTAAAATAAGTCCTAAGACCTAACATTTCATAAGCTGTTTTAGTTAAAGTTTGTAGACCAGATTGCTCAAGCCCTGCAGCTTCTAAGAACTCTTTCTTTTCTTCTTCTGTTTCCAGTGAAGCAATTTCAGATTCTAATTTTCCACAGATAACACTGACTTCAGCATTTTCTTTTTCGGCTAGAGCTCTAACGCTCTTTATATAATCGTTATCACCATTCACACAATCTTCGTCAACATTGCAAAGATATAAGACCTTCTTCATTGTGATTAAGTTAAGGTCTGCAACAAGCCCTCTCTCTTCATCAGTTAACTCTAAAGCTCTTGCAGCAAAACCTTCTGTAAGATGAGCTTCAAGTTTTTCAAGAATTGGCTGCTGAGCTTTTGCTAAACTTGATATGTCTTTATTATGATTCTTTATAAGCTTTGGAAGGTTTCCAATTTTTTTAGTAACAACTTCTGCATCAGCAAGAGCAAGTTCAATATTAATAGTTTCAATATCATCAACAGGATCTACCCGTCCGTGAACGTGTACAACATCACCATCATCAAAACATCTAACAACATGAATAATTGCATTCACTTGCCTAATATGTCCAAGAAATTGGTTCCCCAGCCCTTCACCCTTACTTGCACCTTTTACAAGACCTGCAATATCTACAAACTCAACAATAGTTGGAATAGTCTTACTTGGCTTAATTAGAGAAGTAATTTGCGCAAGTCTTGAATCCGTTACGCTAACGATTCCCACATTTGGCTCAATTGTACAGAATGGGTAATTTGCCGCTTCCGCCGGAGCTGAAGTCAGTGCTTGAAAGATTGTTGATTTCCCAACGTTTGGAAGTCCTACGATTCCGCAATTTAATGCCATACTTATATCCTCTTAAATTATTTTCTTCTTACTATATGTTCTAGCTGCACTTTGAAAACCTTTTTCAATAAAAGCTTCTACCGCTTTTGCTGCACCTTTTAAATAACTTTCTAAAAACTCTGCATCTTCCCCGTGGTAGCCCGAAAGCACCCAGTTGCTCACTGACCCGTGAACTGGCCTGCCAATCCCAACTCTCAACCTCTTGAAATTTTGTTTTCCAAGACACTGAGCAATAGATTTTAGTCCATTGTGTCCCGCTAGACCTCCACCGTCCTTATAAGCAATCGTTCCAAAGTTTAAATCGAGTTCGTCATGAACGACAAGAATATCTTCAACTGGAATTTTAAAAAAGTTGGCCAAGGGAGCAACAGACTCCCCACTTAGATTCATATAGGTCAAGGGTTTTAAGAAGATAACCTTCTCGCCCTCAACCTCGAGAGTCGCCATCTCTCCTTTGTACTTATCTTGCCACCTTAGATCTGAGACAAAGGATAAGTTATCAAATGTTTCCCACGCAATATTGTGGCGAGTATTTCTATACTCAAGACCTGGATTTCCAAGGCCTACTATTAATTTTGTCATCATATCACCCGATTAAATAAACAGAGAGCTCACAGAATCGTTATTAAAAGTTCTGTGAATGGCCTTTGCTAGAATTTCAGCCGTATCTAATACATGAATTTTATCTATGGACTCAGCCTCTGGACTCAGAGGAATTGTATCCGTCACTATAATTTTATCAAGTTCATCTGCCCCAGCGATTCTATCTAGCGCAGGCCCAGAAAAAACGGGATGGGTAGCGCAAGCATAAACCTTCGTGGCACCATTATCCTTCAGGGCCCTGCAAGCTTCAATTAAAGTCCCTGCGGTATCAACCATATCATCAATAATAATACATTCTTTGCCTTCTATATTACCGACAATATTCATGGCCTTTGCCACATTCTTTCCTGTCCTTCTCTTATCTATCATTGCAATATCAGCTTTTAATTTCTTTGCGTAATGACGGACTCTTTCAACCCCGCCCGCATCTGGAGAAACAAAGATACTATTGCTATTAAAAATTTCAGCTCTTATATATTCTAGAAGAACTGGGGAAGCGTAAATATTATCAAAAGGTATATTGAAGAAACCTTGAATCTGACTCGCGTGTAGATCCATTGTAATTACTCTTGTAGCTCCTGCCGCCGTTAAAATATCCGCTATCAACTTTGCAGAAATAGGAGTTCTTGGAGAGGCCTTACGATCTTGTCTAGAATATCCATAGTGTGGAATTACCGCTGTGATAGAGGCTGCCGACGCTCGCTTTAGTGCATCGATCATTATAAGCAATTCCATTACATGGTCATTAACAGGCGTACTGGTGGACTGTATAACAAAAACGTCCGCACCGCGGACATTCTTTTCTATTTCACAATATATTTCGCCATTGGCGAATCTTACAAGCTGTGGGTCTACTAATGAAACATCGAGAAATTGGGAGATACGAGAAGCAAGCTTCGGGTTAGAAGATCCGGAAACAAGTACGATCCGCTTCATATAAACTCCCATCAAAAAAAGATGGCTGGGCTGGAAGGGTTCGAACCTTCGCATGGCAGAATCAAAATCTGCTGACTTACCACTTGTCGACAGCCCAACATATTTTAGAATTATACAAGAATATACTCACTTACGGTTTATTTGACAAGCCCCTATCTAATCAAATGTCCACTTTTTTCGCAGGTTAACTCGCCTAATCGTCTTCCTCTAGTCAATAAAAAATCCTGAAAGATTTTAAATGAAGTCGTACTTCCATAGAGTCTTAATCCATCACCACTTCTATTTGAGTCAATACCTGTCCAAATAACTCCAAGGTTCCAACCATCATAAAAGACGAACCAATTATCGTACCCATTATTTGACGTCCCAGTCTTTCCAAAGAATTTCAATTCTTCTAAATTCTTAGAAACGATTCTTTTAATAGTTGTCTTCGTTGGATCACTCAAAACATAGAGAATTGTATCTTCCCAGGCCTTATTTCCCTTGGAAACCTCTTCACACTCTTTCTTTAAAACTTTCTTATAAACTTCAAATAACTCATAAGTTGATAGTTCAATTGATCCAAGCAACTGGCTTGGATATTCTGCAAGAGGGGTTTGCATTCCAGGAATATACTTTGTTGCAAGTTTCTCCACTTCATCGAATCCGTAGTGATCAGCAAGACGAACAAGAGGCCTATTAAGAGATTCCTGAAGAGATCTAGAGATTGTGACATATTCATCTGTGACTTTATGGGATTCCCTCGGTGACCAATCTCCCGACTTTAATTTAAGAGTAATTTCTTTTGACTCAATTTCATCACTCCACTTCAATCCTAAATAGGTCATCAATGAATAATAAACAGGCTTTAAAGCACTCCCAACCGAGTTTCTCTCTGAACTTATTGCTTTTATTTTATCTCTTTCCCATTTTGAATAATAAGAGAAGAAATTATTATTCTTCAAATTACCCATCACTACTTTAACTGCAATATCTTCTTTCTTATATTTCTCACGCAGGGACTCTAAGATTGAAATAGAAGACTTCACTAAAATATACTGCTCATAAGAGCTAATTCCACTTTCTTCATTAACTCTAGAAATATAAATAAGGGGTTTATATCTATCACTAAGGGCCCTCTTTTTTAGTTCTCCAATCCATTGATCCCAGTCTCCATCAGTCCACAAACTATCTGCACGACTCGAAAATAAACTCATCTCCACTAATTTATTGAAAACAACTTTTGATCTAAGCTTCAACCTATCTAATTGTGTGAGAGGATTGTAGTAGTACGGCCCCTTTAAAAGGCCAATTAAAATTGCTGCCTCAAAAGGATCGATCTCATTTGGTTTCTTTCCGAAGTAAAACAAAGAAGCTGAATAAATTCCCTTTATTCTTATACCGTTAAAACTTCCCCAAAAAACTTCGTTGAAATAGGAAGTGAGTATTTCTTCCTTTGAAAATTTTGTTTCTATATAAATCGCCACAACCATTTCTTTAATTTTTCTTTTAAATGATTTTTCGTTGCTATAGAACAAATTCTTAACGAGTTGTTGAGTTAGAGTTGATCCCCCTTGAGCAAGACGTAATTCTACAATGTCTGTAGCTAGCGCTCTAAAAATTGATTTTAAATCAATCCCAAAGTGATTTAAAAATCTAGAATCCTCTATCCCTATTAATCCTTTCCAAAAAACAGAAGGCATTTCTCCAAATGGAACCCTTCTTTGATAACAAGAGGATTTTTCACACTCATTCAAGGCCACTTCAGGGAGCTCTATTTCATCTTTAGTTAGATAGCCACTCTTGTACGTTTCAATTTGATTTCTACCAGTAAGCAATTGGGTATACTCATCAAAACTGAGTTCGCTATTTGTAAAAAGCCAATAGTCATATAAATCTGACTTATTTACATAAACATCGCTATCTATTTTAGATTTAGAAACCCCTAAAGAAATACTTTTATCTAAACGCTTTAGCCGCTCTACTGGTACATCGCCAATTGTTTGAACGACAAAAATTGACGCAACGATCGTTGTGATTGCCGAGATCGTTAAGATTATTAAAACTATTGTTTTTATATGACGCGATATTACCAAAGTATTTCTCTACATTTTTGACTTCATTTCTTCTTTTCATATATTATCATGAGACGTTCAGATACTTAAATTCATTTATTAAGGGAGTAACTAGTGTTACGTAAGAAATTTGTCTATTTATCAAAAGTCGCAACTCTTGCAGCTTTAACTATAAGTACGGCCCAAGCACTTCCAATTGATTGGCACGGTGTTTTTGGTGTTGATACAACACTTATTAACAACTACAGAAGAGTTAAAAATACTACTGACAATAAGCCGATGGCCACTAATGTAGGTTCTCAGGAAATTGGACTTGGTACAGGAAATGAGAAAGCTTCATTTCAAAGTTATGTCTTTAGATTAAACCCACATATTATTGTAAACGATTCAGCTAGCTTTAAAGCTGAGCTTACTTCTGGGTACGGAAGAGGTGGAAGACTTGGAGATGACAGAACTACAGATGCAACAAATGATAATTTTGGAAACGCTCTTTATATTCAAAACAAATCATCTAGCTCTGAAAGCCTAGTAATAAACCAAGCCTATATGGAACTCTACTCTGATACTGCGACTTATGTAATTGGTCGTCATACAACAGACTGGGGGCTAGGAGCTGTTTATAATTCTGGAAAAGGAACTTGGGACAGACATGCTTTCTCTAGAGATGGTGTAACTGCAAAAATTAAAATCGGGAACTTTTTAGTTGAACCTTATTGGGCAAAAATTGACTCCTCTGGATCTCTTTCAAGAAATACAAAAGCTAACGAGATTGGTGCCGGCCTTCTCTATGACAACGTCGATAGAGATATAGCTTTTGGTCTTCTCTATGCTAAGAAAAACAATAAAGCTGGAAACACGAGAGCCGATACAAATACAACTGGTGCCCCTGCTGCTTACTCTCTAGGAGAGACAAACGTTAAAGTTACAGATATCTACTTCAAAAAGATATTTGGTAACTTCAAACTCGAAGTAGAAGTTCCAATCGTAAGCGGAGAAGTTGGGAAAGTTTACAACACAACTTCGACTAAAATGAATTCTAAATCTTTTATTTTTGAAACTGAGTACAAAGTTAATGACTCATGGACTATCGCTTTTGACTTTGGTTCTATCAGTGGTCACTCAGGATCGACATCAAGCTATGAAGCAATGTACTTAAACCCTAATTACCAAGTTGCTAATCTACTTTTTAGATACAACCTTCAGGCAATTGGGAATACATCATACAATCTTTACGACTCTTATATGACAAATGCTACTTACGCAAAAATTGCTGGTGAATATAAGTCCGACAAGTGGTCGTGGGTTGCTGCAATGATTTGGGCCAAGGCCAATGAAACTGCAAAACTTGGACAAAGCTCTTATAACCACACAAATAATAAGACATTTACTGCTGCTGATACGCAGGCTGATGACCTTGGAATGGAAATTGACTTAAACTTTGATTACCACTGGAATAACGCTGTTAAAGTTGGCGGATCTCTAGGTTACCTATTTGCTGGGGACTACTTTTCATTTACTAACGATCCAACAAATAAGAACACTGCTGATAACTCATTTGCGCTTCAGTTAAATTCATCAGTAGAATTTTAGATTACATTAAATTCTTTATATAAAAAAAGCTCCTTACGGAGCTTTTTTTATCTTGGCTGCATTAAAGGCATCGCAAACTGTGGCGTTCCCATCGAATACATAGAGGATTGTCCTCCTCCTGACATCATAGAGTTTCCACCTAGAATACTAAAGCTATCGTAAGGCGAAGCTGCTGACTGTAAAGAAGCAACCTCTCGATCATTTTGTTCTGCTTGTCTTCTCTGAGCAGCATCATAGTAAGACTGATAGTAAGAGTACTTTTGATTATACCCCTGAACATCTGCTTGAAGGCCTTTCATTTTACTTTCAAACATCTTCGTTCTCATACTTTGAGAATTTTGCCAGTACTGACATCTGATTGGATTCTTCATTCCACCAAACATACTACTCGCACAGTATTCTTGATACTTCTTATACTCATTTTGTTGAAACTGAGAATATTGAGTTTGCATATTCTTCTGTGCATTTGTGTAAAGCTGTTGAGTTAAGTACATTGGAGTCTCTTTTCCTCTCGCTGCTTGCGAAACAAAACTCCAGTCTCTCTTATCTTCTTTACTATACTTTTTAATTCTCTTTGCAATCTTATTCTCTGCATCTTCCATATCTTGCTGTCCATCACAATCAAGGCATACTTTTGAAAGCTCGCTTGAGTTTGCATAGGCAGAAAGAAGGTCTTTACCAGTGGAGTGAAGATTGTGGACTTTCATCGTCTCAACCCCATCAGTCATGTCAATTTCAGATAACCCAGATAGAGCCTCTGTTACTCTTTCAATTCTACTCTCTAAAACATCTCTCTTTTTTACGCTTGCTTCAGAGTCTGATTCTTCTAACTCTTCATAGCTTGCTAGAGATCTCGCAAGAACCTCTTTTGCTGGCGTTGCAATTTCGCTATTATACTGTCTAGAGAGAGCTTGTATTTCTCTCGCAATAGCTTTCGCTTTTCTCTTATGTGTCTTATTTGAAGGATCGTTATATTTTTCAATTTGACTTAACTTATCTTCAATTTGATTAACGATCTTTTCACTCTTTTCTTTAATGTCTTTTGAAAGTAGTCTCGCGTAAACGTCTTGAATTTTTAACTGTAACTCTGAACTATTTCCCGTATCTTTTGTTATTAATCTCTCGATTGCGTAGATATCGCCTTCTTTTGCAGACTGACATGCTGCTCTTGCAAGGTCCCACTGCTTATCGTATTCAGACTTAAAAACAAATTTTGAACTTTCAGATGATTCTTTATCAATTCCATAGTCTTGTACTTTAGTACATGCCCAAGAACCTTCCGTATCATCAATTGTTTTATCATCGTAAGTTTTATAATTATTATTTTCGAATACAGGACTTGCAAAAAGTATTTTCGAACTTCTCTTAGAATCCATATCGTCTTGCATTTTTAAGAATGATTTTGAATAATCAAATTTTTCGCTATTGCGATCCATCTCATATCCTGAGCCTTTTTTTACAACATACTCATTCTTAACTAAGCAACGACTAACTTTTTCATCCATTGTCATTTTACTAATTAAGGCAGAAACATCGCCCTTTTTCTCATCTTCAGTTAAGAAAAGGTCATTCTCTGAAAATTCTTTTAGATTTATAAATTGAATGATGTGATTATTATCTCCATCAAGAATTCTATTAACTTTTAATGTCGCACATTTTGAAGCGAATTTCTTCAGCTCTAATTTAAACTCTTTATTAGAATGGGCATCAATTATTGGAAGCTCACCACCATTTAGGTACTTCAACTCATCCATTGAAATAATCCCATTCTCCTGAACTTTCTCCCTACACTTAGCAACAGGTATTTTACTTGCCCCCACAGTATCTGCACTAACATTTCCACTAGAAGGTGAACTCGAGTCTGTAGATGATGATCCCGAGTTATTTCCCGATTGTTCAGAACCAACAACATTAATATTGGATAACGAGAAACCTCCGGCCAATACACTTGGAGAGACTGTACCAATCGTTAGAAGTATTAAAAGATTTTTGTTAAAGTTCATAGTTTATTCCTATTACCATTACGATAAAAAATTCTATCTCATTATGAGTATCGGAATCTTAGAAATAAACTTGAATAAAAGGCTTAAAGGTGTCTTAAAACAGATAGTTAGACACCTTTATTGATATTAATAAATTAAGATTGGACGCTTAACCAAAATCTTCTGCCCCTTATCGTTAGCCACAGGCTCTATGTTTTCCCCCACAGGCTTTGGATTCTTGGCCAAATTCTCTTCTTCAATCTTCTTATAGCTTAGAGCTCTTTTAGAGAGGTCGTCCCCCGTATTATTAATTACATTTAACCCTAAGAATCTCACATGATAATTTATTCCACCTTGATCCTTTATAAGGATATGTTTTGGCAGTTCATGTCTTCCGTTAAAGAGAATATAATCTGAGAAGAAAGACTCTACTTCATCAGTTCCTCTAATTACCTTCATTCTTACCAGTCGATGCTCTTCATTTGTAAATCTAGCGGTTACACCATTTAGGTCCAAATTTAGAAAGAAGCTTCTTCCATCTTTTATAAGCCTCAATGATTGATTTTCAGAATACATACTTGATGATCTGATCTCTTGAATTTTCTTCTTCTCTTCCTCGTCTTCACTTTCGAGAGGAGACTTTAGCTCTTCCGTTGTTTCTTCACTTTCTTTAACTGCGGTTAAATATTTTTTATACTTATTAAAGAGTTCCACCTTATCTTTATTGAGTGATTCTTTATTACTTATAAAGTTTTGTGAATATCTTTTTAAGATACTTGAAATGGCTTCAGATTTATTAAGTCCGTACATTGTTAAAAGAGAATAAAAGAGAGATCTTTCAATAAGCTCATCATTTTTAACTTTTGGTAAAAAGTTATTTAGAAAGAGTGTACTTACAACATCATTATTACTCATTTTTCCTTCACTATACTCAACTTGAAGAAATTTAATTCTATCCTCAGGCTCAATGCTAAAAATGAACTTATAGTATGATGGTTTAAAATATTCTTCTTCAGTTGCATCTCTCTCTATCATCGCCTTTAGAACAACAAGGTTTCCATCGATATCTTGGCTATTAGGATTTCGAAATAAACCCTCAATACTAGGTGCCGCTGCAAGTGTATTAAAAGTAAGAATAAATAAAGCAATTAGTGAAAATATTTTCATCTTTTTATCCCATATGTTTTAATTTTTTCTCTAATAATATTAAGCATTAACTCTTTCGTTGATTCATCTCTAAGTGCAAATTCAACTGTAGCATTTAAGAATCCTTCAATATTTCCTGTATCGAAACGATCTCCATCAAATTTGTGTGCATAGACTTCGTCTCTACTGGCCAACATATTGATAGCATCAGTTAGTTGATACTCACCACCGACTCCTCTCGGTATCTCATTTAGGCATTCAAAAATATTTCCAGAAAGAATATATCTTCCAGGCGTCGCTAAGTTTGTAGGAGCCTCACTAGGTTTTGGTTTCTCAATCATTGCTTTCATAAGAAGTGTTAGCCTCTTATCATCGATAAATTCACCATCAACAATTCCATAGCGGTAAGTTTCGGCGTTAGGAACTTCCATTACACCAATAACAGACTTACCATTATTCTTCTTTGATACTTCTATTAACTGTTTTGTAGCTGGTCGCTCACCCCTAACGATATCATCTCCCAAAATTACAGAGAATGTCTCATTTCCTATGATTGGGGAAGCGCAATTTATGGCATGTCCTAAGCCTAACTGCTCTTTTTGTCTCACTGTTATAATTTCGATCATTGAACTTACGTTTTGAATGAGCTCCAATTCTTTTATCTTACCATTTTGCTCAAGAAAGTTTTCAAGTTCTAGATTTCTATCAAAGTAATTCTCAATAGACCCTTTTCCCGATGAAGTCACAAAGATTAATTGCTCAATACCCGACTCAACTGCTTCCATAACTGAATAGTGAACCATAGGAATATTTATAATCGGTAGCATTTCTTTGGGAGTTTGTTTCGTGGCCGGAAGAAACCTTGTTCCTTTACCCGCAACGGGGATGACGGCCTTCCTAATATTCATTATACTATCCTTAGTAAACTTTAATTTGGAAAATTTATGAAACTTAGATTATCACATTTATCACTATTGTCCATCTGTCTTGCCTTTACGCTATGTGCTCAAGGTCGAATTATGGAGTATGAAACGACTAGGCTAAAGTCGACTGCTGGTGCCGGAGCAGGCTCTCTTTTAGTCGAAGAATCTATTTTCTTAAATCCCGCTGCAATATCATTTTTTAATACAAGTACTTTCTATTTTCAAAAAGTCAGCACAGAACAAACTCCAGATAATGGAGTAATGTCTGAAGCCGATGCGATTAGTTTTATTGCCTCTGACACAAAAGGATCTTTAAAAGGAGCTGTCGCTTATACAAAGCAAAAAAAGGGAGCTGAAAGTAGAAAAACAATGGCAGGTTCAATGGCCTCACCATTGGGAAAAACATCTTCTTTTGGTGTTAGTTACCAACATATCACTGAGAATACTGTTGATGAGTTTCATCAAACTCATGAAGAGAGCTATAAGAAGTTCACTCTTGGTGTCACTAGAATTCTTACTCCTGACTTCACAATGGGTGTTGTTGCCATTGATCCTCTAAGAGAAAGACCTCAAGATTCCAAGGCCATTATTGGATTTCAATATGTTTTCAAAGATATTATTTCTGTCATGTTTGATGGTGGAGCTGATTGGAAAAATAACCTTTCTTCAACACTTGTCTGGAAAACTGCTGCTCAAATCAAATTCCTAGATAACTTCTACCTTAGATTTGGTACTTACAGAGACAAAGCCCTTAAAGAACGTGGCTCTGGTGCTGGAATAAGCTGGGTACAACCGAAGCTTACAATTGAAGCAGCTTTAAAGAACTCTAAGTTAGAAGAAGATGACAATCTAAGACAAGAAGGAGAGAAAGTACAAGAGACTTCTCTTTCAATGTCATATAGGTTCTAAACAAATGAGCCAAGATAAGAAAGCTTCCGATGAGGAAAAGCAGCGCCCCGAGAGAGTTGTTAATGCTTACAGAGACCGTTTAAAAGCCCTCAAGCAGGCTAGACAATATTACTCCAATGGAGAAATACCCAAGGCTGTTGAAAGGTACTCAACCTACTTAAATAATCTCGCTTCATACTTTGGAGTTACAGAAGACAAGTTGACTCCAGCATTCTTTGATGCTGAAAAAGAAATTTCAGAGCTTCTACTCATTAGTCAAGCCTATTGGGATCTCTCTAAAGCCTACGACAGAAGTCCTAATCTACACAGAGAATCGATTCGCTGTCTTGAGCAATTTGTTAAGTTTACCAATGGGTTTAAATATCAACACATTAACGCTCAAATGCTTCGAAAGTTTATAAAGAGAAAGCAGGCCCATAACCTCAAATCTTTTCAAAATGCCTATACAAAAATTCAGGTTGAATCAAAAGGATGCTTTATTGCAACCTATAGCTTTGGAGAAAATCATAGTGTCACAAATGATCTTAGGCTCTTTAAACAGAGAATTCTTCCATATAAAATTGGGCTTAAATTTATTGAAATTTATTACTTAAGTTCACCTAAGCTCGTAAATTACTTTGAAAAAGCTGGAACTCTTGGACAAGTAATTAATAAGATGGTTCTTCGTCCTAGCTTATTTGTTTTTTCTAAATTGGTGAAAAAGTTCTAGATGGGTATTATTAGAAAATTAATATTAAAAGAGTGGTTCAAGTTCTTCGCAGGCTCAGTCATCGCTCTATTTATGCTCGTTTCTGTTGCAAATTTAATCTCAGGCTTCCTAAGAGGAAATGTTACAGCAACAGAAGTTCTCATTAATCACTTTATCGAAATCCCTGGCTACCTTAACAAAATATTTCCAGTGTCCTGCCTAATGGCAAGTTTATTTAGTATTAATAAATTAAAAACAAGAAGTGAGCTCACTGCAATTTTTGCATCTGGATACTCCCGTAAGAACTATATTATTGATCTTATTTTCGCATCACTTGTTGTTACAATTATTCAGTTCTTAATGAGTTCATACATCTCTCCATTTTTTAAATCACAAAGAGAGAATCTCATAACCGAATCTACTCATAAGTTTAGCAATCTTAAAAGCCAAGGACTTAGATCTTCTACCATAGGTAGTGGAAAGATGTGGTACAAATCTGACGACTACTTCATTGCCTTTACAAATTATAATCAAGTAAAGAAAGAGTTGTATAATGTCACTCTTTATAAACTCTCTATTGATAACTACCTCGAAGAAATACTTGCAATGGAAAAAGTATTCTGGGAAAAAGGGATATGGGTAGGAAAAGAAGTTATTACACTTGATCATTTAAACGAGAAATCATTTCCAAAGGCTGACTCCAACCGAGAAACAATTGTTAGTCTTTCAGAAACCCCTGACGATCTTCGACAAATTGAAGCCGACATTACTATTTTAGATATTGTAAAGCTTTGGAAGTATATCAAACAACTAAAGAGCAGTGGTATCAATATAGATGAGTATATGGTTCTCTTTTATGATAAATTTTCAAACTCAATCATCTGTATCATCTTTGCGATCCTTGCATCTGTCTCTATTTTTAATCCAAATAGAAGAAGTAGTTCATTTGGTAAAAATATTGCAGCCGTTTTCTTTTTTACTATTCTCTACTGGCTTGTTTATTCATACCTAATTGAACTAGGTAATAATTCTAAACTGATACCATTTGCTGCGACATTTTCAGTCCCTGCAACCTTTACTATAATTCTAATTATTATTTTTTCCAGAAATAGGAAACTTGCAAAATGACCTCAATAAGCTCAATCAAAAAGCTTTCAATTTTTTCAATTTTCTTAGTTTTTGCTCTCTACATTTGGGACATTGGAAATCTCGATGCCATAAGACAGGGAACGGAAGGCTTCTACTTACAAATTGCGAAGGAAATGTTTGAGAACAGCTCAATCCTCACACCTCTTTATAATGGAGAAAATCATTGGTCTAAACCCCCTCTCCAATTCTGGATGGCCAACATATTCTACTTCTTTGGTGGCGGTCCAAGTATTTTTCTTTCTCGATTTGTTATTGTTATTTTTTCTCTATCCACTATTATTATTTCTTCAAAGATTGTGTCTAGAGTTCTATCTAAGCCCTTTCTTTTAATATTTGTCTATATTAGTGCGACTCTTGGAATGTTTAAATATTCCCGAATCTTCATGATGGAAATGCCTCTCACTATGCTTACAACTATTGGAGCGCTCTACTTCTATCAATATCTAGAAAATAAGAAAAATGCACTTCATTATGCAGCACTTTTTCTAGGTCTATCGGTGCTAGTCAAAGGTCCCGTCTCCTTAGTAATGGCCGGAGGTGGTATTGGATTATTTCTTCTTATTGAATGGTATATGTTTGGTTTTAATTCAACGGACTTAAAAAAAGCCTTAAAGTGCTTAACTTACTCTCTGGCGATTGCCTCGATTTGGTTTATTATATGTACAATTAAATATGGACATGAATTTATCGATTACTTCTTTCTCAGAGAAAATCTAGGAAAGTTTGCCTCTAAATCTTATCCTATTAGGCATGTCTTTCAAGGACTACTTATTTTTTCTCTTCCATGGAGCCTCTACCTACCGACAAGCCTCGCACAAGTTAAAGATCACTGGGTAAAAGTTAAGAATGATAAATTTCTTATGTTCTCTAACTGCTGCTTCTTCGTTTTTTTTACTCTTTGGTTAATTCCTTCGCAGAGATCTCATCACTATGCTATGCCTTCTCTAGTATTCTTTCTTATATCAAATTTTATTTTACTAAATAATTACTCATTAAATGAAAAACGTCAGAAGATGATGAACTTAGCAAATGTCACAATTGCTGGACTAATGACATTAACCGCTCTTTTATTTGGAACACTTCTAATTTTTAAAGATGTTCACAATTCAACTTCTTTAACAATTAAGGTCATCACTACAATATGCCTTCTTCTTCTTGGATCATTTTTATTTGTAAAAAGTAAGAAGCAAATTTCTAAATACTTTATTGCGCTCTTTATTATTGGAAACCTTTGGAATATTTTTATTCCATCATTCATACTTCCTTATCTTCCAAAGAAAGTCATAACACTTATAGGTAGTAGGGAAATAAGCGCCGCTGTGAGAAAACCTTACTTCATCGAAGAAGCCCTTGAGAGGAAAGTTCACTGGATTGGGGGAAGTAAGATCAGACAGTATATTCTGGAAAATAACCATCTCTATATAACTCACCAAGTCACTTACGATAGATACCAACTAAATAACTTAACAAATGTCGTAACTAGCTGGAAAATCTGGCGACGTGGAGTTAAGCTCAAAGATGGCATTGAAGCTCTTAGCTCTAAAAATATCGACCAGCTAAAAGATACTGTATACCTCTTAGAAAACAAGCCCTTGAAGTAGACTTACGCGCAGCCTCCATGCTATAAGGGCTCATGGAAAATTCAAACTTTTTAGAAGATTATAAACTTGAAGGAGAACTTCTTCAAATATTCACCTACCCTGCACCTGTCCTAAAGAAAGTTGCAGAACCCGTCGCTGAATTCAATGATGAGCTACGTGCACTTTGTAAGGATATGCTATTTACAATGTATCACGCTCCGGGAATTGGTCTCGCTGCTCCACAGATTGGAAAGAGCATTCGACTCTTCGTCATGGATATTGATTTCGATAGAGAAGAAGTAACTAGGGCCGACGGAAGTACCGATCACACTCTTTCTAACTTCAATCCATTAATATTTATAAATCCAATAATTAGCAACAGGCACGGTGAAGTACTCTACGAAGAAGGCTGCCTAAGCGTTCCAGGAATTTATGAAGAAGTTAAAAGGGCCGAGACAATTACCGTCGAGTACCAAGATATGTGGGGAGAGAAGCATTCAATAGATGCCGACGAACTTCTCTCAATTTGTATTCAGCATGAGAACGATCACCTTGAAGGTATCGTCTTCCTTGAAAGACTGAGTATGTTAAAGCAAAACTTCCTAAAGAAGAAATTCCTTAAGCAGAAAAAGAAGAAAGGAAACTAGATGAAGAAGTTGAATGTAATCTTTTGTGGAACTCCTGACTTTTCTGTTCCCGCTCTTGAAATGCTATTCAATCATCCTCATATCAATCTTGCCCATGTCATTACAATGCCAGATAGGCCAGCAGGAAGAGGACAAAAACTTCAATCTCCACCGGTGGCAATTTTTGCAAAAGAAAATAGAATTCCACTTATCCAAACTGAGAATATAAATAAAGAAGAAGCATTTTTAAAAAAAGTAAGTACTGAAAAAATAGACGCTATTGTCGTTCTTGCTTTTGCACAATTTCTTGGATCTAAAGTTCTAGAACTTCCAAAACTTGGTTGCTTCAATATTCACACATCTCTTCTTCCAAAGTACAGAGGTGCCGCACCGATTCAATACGCTCTACTAAATGGAGATAAGGAAAGTGGAGTAAGTATTCAAAGAATGGTTAAACAGATGGACGCTGGAGACTTAGTTCATTCTTATCCGATGCCAATTGATCATAATGAAACAGGTGGACAACTATATACCCGCCTAAAGTTTCAAGCGGCCCTTAGTTTAAACACACTAGTATATGAACTCATTGACGGCTCTGTAACTTTTAAGGAACAAGAACACTCTCTCGCAACTTTTGCACCAACTCTAAAAAAAGAAGACGGCTATCTCGACTTTACAAATAAAAGTTGTGAAGAAATTCACAATCAAGTTAGAGCGCTCATTCCATGGCCAGGAACCTGGTGTAGCCTCAATGGGAAGAGACTCAAAGTTTTTTCCGTTGAAAAATCTCTCAAAACTACCAACACTGGCAATTGCGATACAAGTGATGGCAATCTACTTATTGGCTGTAAAGACGGAACACTTAGACTTACAGATGTTCAAATTGAAGGCAAGAAGAGATGCACAGACTCTTCTCTAATAAATGGAATGCAAAACTCTACAAATGAATTCAAAATAAACTAGAGAGAAATTATGATTATTTCACCAAGTCTTTTAGCCTGTGATTTTTTAAATATTGAATCTGAACTTTTAGCATTCAAAGATTTCAAGGACACTTGGTTTCACTTAGATATTATGGACTCACACTTTGTTCCCAACTTAACGTTTGGTCATCCTATCGTGAAATTGATTTCTAAAAAAACCGAAATTCCACTCGATGCCCACTTTATGGTAACCAACCCTGAATTCTATATCGACACTTTTAAAGATTATAATATACATAACTTCACCTTCCATATTGAGGCGACAGATAATGCTCTCGAACTGGTAAGAAAAGCTAAGAAACTCTACCCTAGCGTTGGTCTATCGATAAAGCCCAAAACTCCTTTAAATTCTATTACTGAAGAGTTGCTAGCTGAAATTGATCTTATACTAATCATGTCGGTTGAACCTGGTTTTGGTGGACAATCATTCATTGAAGAAAGTTACAAGAGAGTCGAACACTTTAATAAATTAAAAGAAAAATTCCCTCAACTCATGATTCAAGTCGACGGTGGAGTGACTAACAATAATGCAGCAAACTTAAAGAAGTCTGGTGCAAATAATCTCGTTGCAGGCTCATATATATTTAAAGATGGCCCAAGCACGTACAAAGAAAAACTAGAAAGCTTAAGGAGATAGAATGTCTAACGTTGAAAAAATAATCTTTAATGGCAAATCATTAACAATAGAACAAGTTCATCATATTGCTTTTTCAAAGCCTGGGAAAGTTGAAGTTAGTATTTGCGAAAAAGCTCTCGAAAGAATGAAAGAATCTCGCGCCTACGTTCACAGCATTGTTGAAAAAGGTGAACCTGTTTATGGTATAAATACTGGCTTTGGCGCTCTTTCAAGCATGCATATAAAGAAAGAAGAACTGGCCACCCTACAATTAAACTTAATTCGCTCTCACTGTACTGGTACAGGTCGACCTTTTAGTCGAGAGATTACTCGAGCAATTATGATCCTTAGGGCAAATTGTCTAATTTCTGGCTACTCAGGAATTCAACCTGAAATTGTTCAACTTATTTTAGACTTTTTAAACTTCGATATTAATCCAATTGTGCCAGAGAAGGGATCTGTTGGAGCCTCTGGAGATCTCGCTCCTTTATCACACATCGCTCTTGCCTTAATAGGAGAGGGAGAGGTGATATTTGACGGGAAGCACTCTAATTCAAATTTTGCGATCGACCAAATAGGAAGAAAGCCTGCAGTCCTTGGTCCAAAAGACGGCCTAGCTCTTATTAATGGAACAGCTGTTATGGCAGCCATTGGAGCCTGCGCAGTAGTCGAAGCTACAAATATAATGAAGATTGCAGATATAAGTGCCGCTCTCACATTGGACGGAGTGAAAGGAACAAGTAAAGCTTACTACGAGGGCATCACAAGACTTAAGCCACACCCTGGGCAAATTGATGCCTGTGAAAATCTTAACAACTTACTTAAGGATTCAGAAATTAAAGATTCTCACGATGACTGTGGGAAAGTACAAGACCCATATTCTCTACGCTGTGTTCCTCAAGTTCACGGAGCCTGTAGACAAACACTAACTCATGCAAGAGATGTTATTTCAATTGAACTTAACTCAGTAACCGATAATCCTCTTATTTTTCTTGAAGAGGACTCTGTTGTTAGTGGAGGAAATTTTCACGGGGAAGCACTTGCTCTAGTTATGGATTACTTAGCGATGGGTGTTGCAGAAATTTGTAATATTTGTGAGAGAAGAATTGAGAAAATGATGAATCCAAGTTTTTCTGATCTTCCAGCCTTCTTAACTAAGAACTCTGGCCTAAATTCAGGACTCATGATTGCTCACGTTACTGCAGCGGCATTGACATCAGAAAATAAGTACCTATGCCATCCAGCTTCTGTTGATAGTGTTCCAACATCAACAGATAAGGAAGACCACGTATCAATGGGTGTAACTTCAGGAAGAAAGTTATTAGAAGTTATTGATAACGCAAAAACAGTTCTTGGAATTGAACTTCTTTGTAATACGCAAGCATTAGACTTTCAAAGACCTTTAAAATCATCAAAGGCACTTGAAGCCGTGCATACACTCATCAGACAGCACGTTCCACCAATTGAAGACGACAGAGTATTTTACAAAGATATGGAAAATATAAAGAAGCTAATTTCATCTAATGAAATTGTTCTGGCAGCAACAGAACATATTGAAAAATTAAATTAGGATTATCTTGTATGAGCTTAAAGGCATTTAGAAATTTTTCTCAAATTGTAACCCTTGCCAAGAGTTTTGAAAAAGACGGAAGACATCTTCAACCAGAAGACCTCTCTATTATTGAGCAGGCTTCAATTGTTTTCGACAGTGACGAAATTGTTTGGGTCGGAAGAGATGAAGACCTGCTAAATGAATATCAGTCTGTTCCGTCAGAAGATTTTCACGGCAAAACTTTACTTCCAGAACTTGTTGATTCGCACACACACCTTGTTTTTGGTGGCGATAGATCATCAGAATATTCTATGCGACTAAACGGTGCTGACTACCAAGATATTGCAAATGCAGGTGGCGGTATACTTTCCACCATGAAAGCAACAAACCTTGCAACCCATGACGAATTATTTGAATCTGCAGTAAAGAGAATTGAAAGAATCTATAGCTATGGTGTTGGTACAATAGAAATTAAAAGTGGGTACGGCCTCAACTATGAGAAAGAAAAAGAGTGCTCTCTCCTTATTTCTAAACTTAAGGATCACTTCAAAGGCCAAGTGCAAATTAGTAACACCTTTATGGCCGCTCACGCAGTTCCTAAAAAATATGAGAGCTCAAACGAATATATAAATAAAGAAGTTATTCCTCTCCTAAAAGAGCTTTCAGAGTTTGGAATTATTGATGCCGTCGATATTTTCCACGAGGAAGGATACTTTGATGAAGTTGATACTCAACAGTTATTTGATGTTGCCTCATTTTTAAATATTCCAGTTAAGAGTCACGCAGATGAATTCAAGGATAACAAGGGTGCAATACTAGCAGCAAAGAATCATGCCTTAAGTACTGATCACTTACTCTGCACAGGCGATGATGGCATTAAAGCACTTGCAGGATCTAATACCGTAGCAACACTACTTCCTGGTACTGGATTTTTTCTAGGGAAACCTCAGGCCAATGCTCGTGCCTTTTTTGACGCTGGCGTAAAAGTTGCTATTGCTTCAGATTACAATCCTGGCTCATGTCATTGTGACAATGTTTTACTAGTTGCCTCCCTCGCTGCTCCTACCTATAAGATGAATATTGCTGAACTCTGGTCTGCTATTACACTCAATGCAGCTCATGCACTAAACCTCAAAAAACAAGGAGCTCTTGTTCCTGGACTAGCGCCTAGATTTACAATTTTTGATACGGATAATTTAGATAAAATTACTTATCACTGGGGTGTTAACCTTTGCATTCGTTAATAAGAATCATATTCATTCTTCTCCTTCTTACCTCTTGCAACGATAAGCCCCAAGAATGCGCTTGTACCTTTGAATACAAACCTGTTTGTGCTGATGGGAAGCAGTTTGACAATAAATGCCTCGCAAAATGTAATGGGGCCATAAATTTTTCAGAAAGTAGATGTGACTGTAATTCCGCATCAGGAGAGGTTTGCGCAAGACCACCGATGCCCCCCTGTCCAGAAGGAATGATGTGTACACAAGTAATGCCTCCACCAAAGCTCTACTCCAGCGAGTGTGAGGCTTTAAAGGAGAAGGCAGAAATTTTAAAAAAAGAAATGTGTAATTAGTTCTTTAAAAGTTTATCAAACTTTTCATATACTTCTTCAGAGCTAAAATCTTTTGCCCCATTTGAAACTTGAATAACTTTTCCCTTGTGAAAAATTATAGAAACAGGAATCGCAGAAACCATAAACTTCTCTAGGATAGATCCATCTGTATCTGCAATATTTTGAAAATTTAACTTATACTTTTTGACGATTTTCTTAATATTTGTCATTTGATCTTCATCATCTTGATTAACTCCAAGAACCATGACTTTTGAATCATCATACTTCTCTTTCATTTTTACAATTGAAGGAAATTCAATAAGACACGGCTTACACCAAGTTGCCCAAAAATTAATGACAACAATAGGAGCTTTTATCTCTTTAAGCTTTATTTTTTTGTTTTCCGTAGTTTTCAACTCAAGTGAATTATAAAGTGACTCATAATGAGTAAATACTTTCTTTTCAACTTTTGTAGCATCGGCCTTTAAGTCGAATAAATTAAATACACCCTGACCTACCCCTAAAACTGTTAGGAAAGCGAGAGCTATATAAATTGGAAAATATTTCTTCATTGAGACCCCTGCCTCTTTAGATTAGCATTTATTATAATGGAAAAATCTGATTTATTTAACCAAGAATTCAATTCCCATCAACAAGAATTACTGCAATATCTTGACGCAAATATGCCCCCAGCAAAGCTTTTAGTCAACAATAAGGGTCAGGCATTTATAGAATTTCTATTCATATTACTCGCCATGATTATGATCTCTTTTGGCATGCTAAAGGGCTTAAATAGTTCAATTTCTGAGCGCTGGCTTGGTACTGTTAAGGCCATTGCAAAGCCCACCCCCACTGACATACAATTAAGATAAATTTCATTTAATTATAGAGGTTACGATGAATTACATACTCTCAATAGATCAGGGAACTACTGGAACTACTGCCGTACTTATAGATGCTCAATCAATGAGCTTTGTTGATAAGGTAAATAAAGAGTTTCAACAAATTTTTCCTAAACCTTCATGGGTTGAACATAATTTAAATGATATCTGGGAATCCATTGAATCTACAATTAAAGAAGTTTTAAAGAAGAACAACATAGAGCCTGATCAAATATCTTCAATTGGAATCACAAACCAGAGAGAGACGACCTGTGCTTTTAATAAAAAAGGTACTCCTCTCGCGAACGCCATTGTCTGGCAAGACAGGAGAACTAGTGATTTCTGTCACTCTTTAAGAGACAAAGAAGAATTTGTTAAAACAAAAACAGGCCTAAAAATTGATTCCTACTTTTCTGGAACCAAAATGAACTGGCTCTTAAATAATAACGATAAAGTTGAACAAGCTCATCGAAGCGATAATTTACTATTTGGAACAATCGATACATTTATTCTCTATAAGTTAAGTGGCTCTCTCGCCCACAAGACAGAAGCATCAAATGCTTCAAGAACACTACTTATGGACTTGAAGACAAGTGATTGGTGTGCAGAACTTTTAGACTTATTTAAAGTTCCAAGAAATACACTCCCTGAAATTTGTGATTCATTCTGTGAGTTTGGAAAAACAAAGGGACTATCCTTTCTTCCAGACGGAATTCCAATCACCGGTATTCTAGGAGACCAGCAAAGTGCCCTCTTTGGACAGGCCGGCTTATCAGATGGAGACTTGAAATGTACATATGGTACTGGTGCTTTCATGCTTTTAAATACTGGGACAGAAATTAGAGAATCAAAGCATGGCCTCTTAACAACTGTAGCCTATAAAGAAAATGGAACTACCTACTATGCTCTAGAAGGCAGTACTTACATTTGCGGTGCTGCAGTTCAGTGGCTTAGAGACAACATGGGGATTGTCGAGAATAGTTCGGATATTGAAGAGCTCGCAAGGAAAGTTAAGAATCTAGATGAAATGGAGCACGTAATGTTCCTTCCATTTTTTACAGGGATTGGATCTCCCCACTGGTCCTCTGATGCCAAGGCTGCAATCCTAGGACTTACTAGAGATACAGGAAAAGAGCATATCGCAAGAGCATGCTTAGATGGCATGGCCCTTTCGATTAATGATTTATTACAGGCAATGGCACTAGATATTGGGAGTGAGATTGAAACTCTTAAAGTTGACGGTGGAGCTGTTGTTAATGAGTTACTTATGAATATCCAATCTACAATTTCAAATGTTGAAATTATTAGACCACGTGTAATAGAAACTACTGCCTATGGTGCTGCACTAGCCTCGGCCATAGGAGCTGGTCTTATAGGAAAAGAAAAAATTCCCGAGCTCTGGAAAAAAGATATCTCCTTTAATGGTAATAAAAACGAATTATCTCATTATGAAATGAAGAAGGAAAAGTGGACCAAGTATATAGACTCTCTATTCTTATAGAGAGACTATTTTTTCTAACTCATTAATCCTCTTTAATCCAATAAGCTGAAGCTTTGTTCTTCTTTGATATTCAAGAGATATTTTCTTTGATGTAATAACTTTCTTGTAGTTCAGTTGCTCCATTTCTTTAATTCTCTTTTCAATATGAGAAACACTTCTAACTTCTCCATTCAATCCCACTTCTCCCAAAAAAATAACGCCTTCTTCAATTTTCTTATTTCTATAAGAGCTAAGAAGGGATGCTATTATACTCAAGTCTGTATCTTGTGTTTTAACTTTAAATCCACCGACAATATTTAAGTAAATATCATTATATCCCATGGGTATTCCCAAGTACTTTTCAATAATCGCCACAATCATTGCCAATCTATTTACATCAATTCCTTGAGTTGTTCTCCTTCCGTTGCCGTACTTATTTTCAACAACAAGCGCCTGTACCTCAATAAAGAGAGGCCTTGTTCCTTCATTAATACAACTTAGGCTTCTACCAAAAGTTTCAGAACAATCAGACTCTAAAAAATACTGTGATGGATTTTTAACTTCTTTTAATCCATCTTCTTTCATTTCAAAGATACCTACTTCATTAGTGTTTCCAAATCTATTCTTAATCGATCTTAATATTCTATAGTTTCCTAACTGATCTCCTTCAAAGTAAATAACACAATCAACCATATGCTCTAAAATCTTTGGCCCTGCAATTGTTCCCTCTTTTGTAATATGTCCCACAACAAAGCATGTAGTAGAACTTCCCTTCACATGATTCATTAATTCGTAAGTGACTTCACGGATTTGTGAAACTGAACCTGGAGAGGATGGCACATCCGATGAAACTGTTGTTTGAATTGAGTCTAGAACAATCACAGAAGGCTTAAGCTTCTTTATTTGACCAAGAATTTTCTGCCAATTTGTCTCATTATAAATAAAGTACTTTGATCCTTTAAGGCCTAAACGATTTGATCTCTGCGCTATTTGATGAATAGACTCTTCCCCTGAAATATAAAGAATTGACTCGTCATTATATCTTTCAGAAAGTTTTGCTAGCACTTCTGTCAAAAGAGTAGACTTACCAATTCCCGGCTCTCCTCCAACGAGAGTTAAGCTACCAATCACAATCCCGCCGCCCAGAACCCTATCAAACTCAGATATTCCAGTAACCTTTCTCTCATAGCTAGAAACTTCAACTTCTCCAACTCTCTTAGGGCTATTTTCGATATCCTCCCTAATAGCAACCTTTCTCCCTAAGACTTCCTCCTCCTCAAAAGAGTTCCATTCCGAGCAGTTTGCACACCTTCCCGCCCACTTTAAGGCCCGTAAACCACAGTTTTTACATACATAAGCTATTGAAAGCTTCTTACTCATAGGTAATTCCTTCACGAATCTCTAATTCATTTTGCCATACGCATCAACAACTTATATGTAATGAATATATTAAGTTTAACTGCAAGAGTAATTGCTAGATTAAAGGTGAAATATGAAATTCTTATTTATTATTCTACTTACATTCTTATCTCTAACCTCTAATGCTGATACCAAGTTCTATTCAAAATTTTCTCCAAATCAAGGGGACGAAGCCTTTGAAATTATTTATGAAAAGGTGAAGAGCTCTAAAAACTTCGTCTACGCAACGATCTATTCTTGGTCAGACAAGGGAATAACAGATTCATTTAAAGAAGCACTTGAAAAGGGTGTCGAAGTTAAAATCGTTCTCCACCCAAGCCTGGCTAAAAAAGCAAGTATTCAAAAAATTGCAAAAGAGCTTGAAGAACTTGGCGCTGATTTGAAAATTGCCAAAATGAATATGCATGAGAAATTTGTTCTAATTGACGATAACTTTGTTGTTAACTCATCAGCCAATATGTCAGGCGGCGCAAAAACAAAGTATAGTGAAAACTTTATTTACCATAGCAATGAAAGTATTGAAGGAAAGGCCCTTCTAGTTCAATTTAAAAAAGAATTTATAATTCTATGGAATTCAGCAAAAGATATTTTTACAAAAGGAGAAACCATTGCAGAAAAACTTCCTCTTGAGACTCTGCAAAACCTCCCTGAATCTTCAGACGTAACACTTTATTCTAGTTCTATGAATTTTAAAGTCACTGAAAATAAAGTCACTTCCAGTGCCTATAAGCAAGGGAAGTACTACACTCTTAGCCGAAATGGTGGTGTTAAAAACCAAACATGGCTAGTAAGAGATGCTATCCTTAAGAACATTAAAGCTGCCAAGATGAATATTTACTTATCACTTAATCACTTTAACATTAGAGATATTTCAGATGCTTTAATAGATGCCGTAAAAAGAGGTGTTGAAGTAAAGTTGGCCGTGGATAATCAGGAATTTAAAACAAGAATAAATAACAAAGAAATGACTCCACAATTCGTAAGTGATTGGAAGAAAATTGAAGGTAATTCAAAAAAGACGGCTCCTGTAAGAGTTAAGTATTACTCTCACTTACCATCCCCTAGATACTGGCTTTTAAATCATCATAAGTTTATTCTAATTGATTATGATCAAGAAAATCTTGATGGAACAACTCTTATCTCTGGCTCATATAATTTAAGTAAAACTGCTGAACACAATCAATTCGATAATATGGTTGTATATAAGACAATTAGAAATGAAAGAATTTTTAAAAGTTTTATGAAAGAGTTCAACTCTCTTTGGTCTTGGAACAGAGACAGTAAAGATCTTCCAAAAGAAGAATTCATTAATCAATTCACTGATCTTAAAGATGACACTTCTGTTTCTCTTCACATGAAAGAAGCTATCTCTCTCAATTGGGATGAAGTCTTAAAACTAAGAAGAAAGGTTTCTAGCTTTGCTAAAGGGATTTTTAAAGGACTCTATAGTCATAAAGACTGTCTCTACTATGACATTAAGAAACAAGCTTTCTGGGGATGCCCAAGATAATTCACACTAAGAGCTAGTCAATTTGATTAGCTCTTCTTCAGTTAGAATTTCAATTCCAAGACTCTGTGCCTTCTTTAACTTACTCGA
Organism: Halobacteriovorax sp. JY17; assembly: GCF_002753895.1. Classification (NCBI taxonomy): domain Bacteria; kingdom Pseudomonadati; phylum Bdellovibrionota; class Bacteriovoracia; order Bacteriovoracales; family Halobacteriovoraceae; genus Halobacteriovorax; species Halobacteriovorax sp. JY17. The sequence continues at coordinate 553,149 of NZ_NJER01000003.1, forward strand.
ACCACTCGTTTGATCATTTGTAACAAGTATATCAGTATTCTTTGTTACAGAACTTACAACAATTCCGCTCGCATCACGAATTTTTCCTTCTATGACAGATCTCTTTTCAGAAAGTGATCCCGTAATACAGATTTTCTTATCCGTTAGAGCCGTTTCATTTTTTACAACTTCTTCAAATGAAAATCCAACCTGTTCTAATTCATTAATTAATTCAAACTTAGCACTTAAAGATTCAAAGAAATCAACAGAGGACTTTTCAGCGAAACCATCAATTACCCTTAATTTTTCAGGGCTCAATTCTTTTATTTTTTCAAGACTATCATAACCAGCAAAGACAACCTTCTCACACTTATTATAAGCTCCACCGCTAATCCCAAGTGCTGAGAGGAAAGTAATAAGATCCACCGATTTACTTTTTTCAATCGCAGCGATTAACTTTGTTGCCAACTTTTCTTTAACTTTATCTAAAGTCAGAAGATCATCCATTTTTATTTTATAAAGATCTGAAATTTTTAAAACTAATCTAGCCTTTATAAGCTCATCTAACCTCTTAGAGCTTAGATCATCGATTCCTATCTTTTGAATATAGTTTAGAATGCTCTCTTTAATTATTGCTGGGCACTTCTTATTCACACAAACTAAACGTATATCTATTATTCTTACTTCTTCACCACATGAAGGGCAGTTTTCAGGAAAAGAGAATTCATTTCCAGAGTCATCTACAAGCTCTAAAAATTTTGGTATCACCTCGCCAGACCTAACAATTTTAATTCTATCTCCGGATTTTAAATTAAATTGTTTTACTAAACCGAAGTTATGAAGAGTTACTCTCGAAATATTTGCCCCACTCAACTCAACTGGCTCAACATTTGCCACCGGAGTTAAGATTCCGTTTCTCGAAACGCCCCAAATGATCTCTCTTATATTTGTGTCCTTAGCTTCGCCTTGAAACTTAAATGCCATTTTATAACGAGGATGATGAGCTGTTTCACCAAGTTCTCGGTGCCATCTCTGATCATTGAAACTAAAAACAATTCCATCGATTAGAAATTCTCCCTCCGCCATAAACTCCTTTGCTTCTTCTATCGTTTTCTCAATAGATTTCTTATTCTTATGCAGAGTGTATTCTAAAGTATCAAAACCTTCTTTCTGTAGAAATTTAACTTTCTCTACTTCCGTTTCAATGCTTTCTTTTCCTAAAAGTTCAAATGCCTTAAATGTTAACTTTCCTGAGAGCTGTAAGTAATCTTTTCTAGATATTAATCCCGCAACAATATTTCTTTGAGAGGTAGGTTTTTCTAACCCAAGAGAAACCATTTCATCAGAGAGTTCAAAGAAACTCCTTTCTTCACAATATATCTCCCCACGAACTTCTATATTTGCTTTCTCAGAGATCATCTTTGGTATTGATTTTATCTCTAGTGCTTTTGCCGTAATATTCTCACCAAAACTACCATCTCCTCTTGTCTTTGCCATAACAAGCTCCCCCTCTTCATAAATAAGAGAGCAACTCATTCCGTCAATTTTATACATGGAGATTATTTCACGAGAATCCATCCAAGATTCAAGCTCATCAATTTTATACGTTTTAGCAAGGCTAAGCATTTTCTGTTCATGCTTAACTTTATTATCTGATCGTTGTTTTATCCCTACAGTTTTGAGTATTGCACTCTCAGGACTCAACAATCGAAGCTCTTCTTCTAACTCATCAAATTCAAGGTCTGTTATTTCAGCCCGACCAAGATAATAGAGCTCCTTATGGTGCTCTATTAACTCTTCTAATTCTCTAATATTTTTTTTCATTTTATCTAAAAGTTAAACCTAACTCCACCCTTAAAAGCTGTGTCCTTAAGAGACATTGATTGCCCACCAGTGAATTTTGCTTTATTGCTATTAAACTCTAACCCACCTTCTATTTCCATATTTGGACTATAGTTGTGGCTTCCGCCAATTTCAATATTATAATTACTACTAGAATCATCTTTACCATAAAGGAAAACATCTTCTGAATAGCTTGAAGTCAGCATGAATTCTAACCTAATATGTGCTCTGAATTTCTTCATAAGAGGTATACTTCCCTTCCCTCCAAGAATCACACCACTAAATGAGACTTCTCCAATTTTATTTGCCGAGAGATCATCATGGCCGTAAGTATACTTAGCATAACCAACATAGGCATCAACTTGAGGGCCAAAAAAGAAACCAAGAGGAAGATATCTATATCCAAATTTTAATTTAAACTTACTATTTGTAGTTGAGTTAGAATCAACTGAAAGATTTCCACTCTTCTTTTTCTGTGACCCAAAGTTTGAACCTAACTCAAAGCTACCCCAATAATTTCGAGTGGCCCAAAGTTCCGCTTCAATATTAACTCCCATTAACAAACCACTTAAAGAGTTTGTTACTGCCCCTGTAGTGCTTGAGACTTTGCTTGAATTAAGAACACCAAATATTCCTATGGTTCCAAGCTTACCAAATGAGAAGTCATCTTTTCCGCCTGCTTGCTCATAAGGGATTTTTAGAAGATCTGCTTTTTGTGCATTCGCATCTTTCTTTAGAATAACCCAATCATCAATTTCAACTCTTTTTCTCGATTCATACTTATCTATTTTTCCTTGGGCCTGCGTTGGAGAAACATAGAAGATTCTTCCGTTTGAAAGTTTCTCAGTTTCCCAATCAACAATTTCTTTAAAGAGAGGATGTCTCTTCTTTTTAATAGGCCTAATAATCTCTACAGAATCATTGATAAAGACCCCATAACTCTTTCCAAAATCAACTGTAAATTGATTTCCAAGTATTCCAAGTATTCTTCCATCATAAGGAATATTTTTTTCATATTGATCGAGCCAATTCTTTACTGTCTGTCCAATAACTACTGGATCATTATTCGATAACCTTAACTTCTCTTTGAAGTAAACATCTTTTCCGTTGTCTCCAATGATATTCATCTCTACTTCTACGCCATTATCTTCACTAATAAGTTCAATTCTAATTAAACTTCCCGCTTTTGTTTTTTCGGCAACAACCTTTAGAACATCCTCATTGTGAAGATGCTCATCAAGATTTCTCTTATAGTTTCCTAAGATATTTATAATTTCTGAGTTTGACCTATAGTAGCACCATTCTGATGTCTTAAGATATCTCTCAACCTCTTCATAAACTTTAAAACCAAGCGCTCCACCGATAGAGTCCTTAACAGGAAGAAGCATGCATTTTCTCATCGACTGAGATGCGTTCACACTCATAGAGGCGAATGCGATAAAAAGTATTAGAATTATTTTATTCATAGTCCTACCGGGATTTCTGGAAGTTGATTAGTATTAGACTGGCCTTCATAAAGGTCCACGAGCATTTTCAATTCATCATTTTCTAGCTGCAAGCTTTTCAATTGAAGTTGTAATTCTTGAATTTCTAATTTCGACTTTAGGAGTTCCCCTTCTGTACCATTTCTATTTTCATACTTATTATAATTTTCTTCACTCATGAAGATAAGAAATTTACCATTCTCTTTCTTAAATCTAACTCTTTCAGATTTAATATATCTTCTAACAGTAGAAACTGAGATATTTCTGAGCTGTGAATATTCTGAAATGGATAGCCATAATCCTTCAATTTGCATAATCACTCCATGATTTATGTATTTGTAATCATTTTATTCAATTTATGATGAATAATCAAAAATAAGTGGTACTTGAGTAAAAGAGTTCTCTTTTTTTTAATTCAATACGAGTCTATAATCTATCCATGCAAAGAGTAGATATATCAAATTTCAAGAATAAGAAAACCGCCCTCGTTATGTCAGGTGGAGTAGTTAAAGCTGCAGCTTGGCATCTTGGTGTAGCACTTGCCCTTGAAGAATTAGGGTTTACCCTGAAAAATAACAATTCTCACGAGAGCGAACTTGAAATATCAACCTATGTAGGTTCAAGTGCCGGCTCTCTAATAGGACTCTACTTTGCCCAAGGCTTTAGGCCAATGGATATAATTGAGGCCACAATTAATAAGAATAATAGTAAGATTAGAGCAATTAACTATAAGGATATGCTAAGCCTTAAAAAGCCTCATGGTACACCCACTAGTTATTATGACCCTCTAGAAGGTTTCCCTGGTCTTTTAAAACGACTTTTAAAGCCACTTCTCTCTGTTCCAGGGATATTCAGTACACAGGGATTGCACGATTATCTTATAGAAAACGTTATTACAGAAAAAACCTTTGAAGAACTCAAGGCCGATCTATTTGTTGTGGCCACTCAACTCGATCACACAAGAAAAGTTATCTTTAGTAAGTATAATTACCCAAATCCAACGCATGATAATACTGCAAATTACTATACCGGGATTCCTTTAGCTGAAAGTGTAACCGCCTCAATGAGTGTTCCACCATTCTATAGTCCGTATCCAATTAAAAACCCTCATACAGGTCAAACAGACTATTATATTGATGGAGAAATTAGAGAAACCCTTTCAACTCACGTAGCCTTTGATCATAATTGCGATTTCATTATCTCTTCTTGGACACACACTCCCTACCATTTTCACGATGAAATAGGATCCCTTGTTAATTATGGTCTTCCGGCCATTTGTACTCAGGCCATATACCTAATGATTCAAAAGAAGATTGTGGCCAATAGGGCCAGAAGAGAGCTTTCTGCAGACATCATTAATACAGTGAATGATTATCTGAAGGCCAATAAATTCGATATAAAACACAGAAATCAATTAACCTCAATACTTGAGCGTAAATTGTCTTATAAACCAAATGTTCACATGATTGATATTTTCCCTAAACATGAAGATTATCAACTCTTTTTTAGAAATTCATTTTCTTTAAGCCCTGACAAAACTTCTGAAATGGTTTCTGCAGGGTATAAGCGAACAATAAATATTTTCAAACGGCACGAATGGGAAAGTTAATTCTATTATTTTTATTATCTATTAAATCTTTTGCTTTAGTACCAGAGAACTTTTTCCAAGATGATTTAACAATCATTGAAAGTATTGTTTTAAAGAAGAAAGTTGAATACTTTGATCTTGGTCCTCTATATAAAGGTGATCAATTTCACTTCTATGCAAGAGATCCCGAGAATAGAATTTCTAATGAGTTCCCAATACCTAAGTATTTTTATAATAAGGTTCATTTTTGGTTTAATATCTACACCCTCTATGACTCTAACTACTCCGTTCTTCACGACAAACAAAATATGAGTGTTATCTATGATGTTATAGACTATACCTCTCTAGCTGAATCAGGCCTTAATCACCATACGAAATTTGCTCTTCAGTCTAAGCTTACGCTTAACAAGGTTACTGAATTAAAGAAAGTATTTAAAAACCTTGGAGACAATAAAAACCTTGGACTAAAAGAGCAGAATATACTTAAGGTATTGAAGAATTCAAGAATTCAAATTCCAAAAGGTGTGACGAAGAGAAAACTCTTCTTCAAAAAGCTTGCTAATAATCTGAGAGCACAAACAGGACAAAAGGATAATATTCAAAGAGGATTATCTAATATACAGCCCTTTGAAAGCTCTATGGATAAATACTTTGAAAAATTTAAACTTCCAAAGGAGCTAAAAGCAATTCCTTTTCTAGAATCCTCCTTTAACACAAAAGCAAGATCGAAAGTAGACGCTACTGGAACGTGGCAATTTATGAAGTATACGGGTAGTCACTTTATGCCAATTAACAGATACGTTGACGGCAGAATGAATCCGCTTCTTTCCACAATTAGTGCTCTACATCTGTTGAAGCAAAATAAAATGATTTTAAAATCTTGGGACCTTGCTGTTACCGCTTACAACTCTGGACCTAAACACTATATCAAGGCAAAGAGGCAGTTAAAAAAGAAAGACGCCGATCTAGAATATATACTAACAAATTATAAGCATGCTCATATTGGCTTTGCTTCAAAGAATTTTTACTCTGAGTTTCTTGCTCTCGTTTACTCACTAGCTTACCGAGAAAATTTCTTTGAAAAGCCAAAAGGCGATCCCCATGAAAGAGTAAAGGTCTTTATTACGAAGTGTACTCAATCGCCTGCTTGGTACTTTAAAAATGTCGAAAAGATTGATCCTGAAACAAAGTTAATCAATCTACACTTCAGAAAGAGACGCTTAGGTACCAAACTTCGAAAGGGTCAAATCATCTTCGCCGACGTTGACTTAAATAGTAAGAAGTATTACGAACTACCTGATAAGTATATTACGAAGAAGTATCCTAAGAACTGGCATCAACTCGTTTCACGAATGAAATGTGGAAAATAATCTATAGTTGCTCAACAATAATTGTATTTGATGAGCAAAATGTTTGAATATAATCTCTAGATTGGTCTGAGTATTCAACTTCGATATTCATTGTTCCCGTTGTATCCCCAACCATAAACACTTTCTTTGCAAAATCACTTGCATCCGTATTGAACATTCCATCTTTATCTAAATAGAGTTTTTCAATCCCAATTGGTCCTTTATAACTCTCGCTTGCAACCTTCATATCTACGATATTCTTACTAAAGTTCACCTGGATTAAACATTTATTATCCAGGTCTCCAATCTTTAGTGTATCCATTACATAATTTAAATACTCTCTACTTGGCACATGTAATGATTTATTATCCATAAACCCTACGTAGATACTTTCACCCAAATGTTTTAATTCCACATACTTTCTCATTCCCAGAGGAAGAACAGGTCGTTCAATTTCGTATAAATTTAAGCCGATAGATTTAGAACCAATACCTGTATTGAAGTATCTAATATCATCTCCATCAATATTTAACTCAAGATCATTCTTTCCAAGAAGTTTTGTTTCGAATAACTCAATCTTCTCTTTCTTGGATTGAATATATGTATTTGATTCATAGAGAACATGATCTTCAACTAGGTGAACAATTTTTTCACCTACTTCATTATTTAGAGTTAAATATTGAATAAGCGTATTACCTGGCTCAACACCTACGTAGAGGATAAATCTATAATCATCACCTTCTTCTACTTTTTTAAATCTATCATTAAGGAGTATTCTTTCTACATACTTATGATCAATATCGATGCTATCAGTAGATTCATCTAACTCAACGAGAAGCATTGCCCCTCTAATTCCTTCAAATCTTTTAAAAACATCATCTCTTTCTAAAAGAGGAATATTTACTAAGAAGTCTCCATACTCTAATGGAAGTTCTACAATTGTTGGAAAAGTATCACTACTAAGTATCGTCCCTCTTATTGTTGATACTCTCTCGTTAATCATTTCTTCAATTTCAATTGCCCCTATAGAACCACTTGATAGTGGTTCACCAAAGCTCACATCGCTAACAAATTGAAAAGGAGTTGTATTTTTAGATAATCCCTTTCCTATTATTCCCAGTGAAGTTCGAACACTAAGTTTTGCATTTGTTGGATAACTATTCTTCTTTGGTGCACTTAAAGATGCTTGTACTAATTGTGAGTAGTCAGGTGTTTTGGTTGGTGCAGACTTTTGAGTAGTCACTTCTTTCTGAGTATTCACTTCTAGCTTTACCTGCTTTCCCGCTGGAAGTAATTGCATAGCTTCATCAATTGATAACACTTCTTCTTTAAGAGGATTCTCAGTTAAAGCAACGACCTGCTTTGTTATTTCTTTCTTCATTTCTTTATTTGATACTTTAACAATTTCTTCTTGTTTCTTTTCTGAGTAGTCAAAGAATAACATCTCATCATTCTTCTCTTCTTTTACTTCTTTCTTTTTTCCTTCTTCTTTCTTGGCAACAATCTCTTCTATATCAACATTATTAACGAGCTCATTTATTAAGGCCTCTTCATTTGGAGCAAGTTTTTCAGTTGCCGATAGTGCCACTGAAACCTCATCTCCCTTTGTTACTTCTTTAAGACTCGAGAGTGTTTCAACTTTTTCTTCTTTTATGGCAACGGCTTTCTCCATCTTCTCTTGATGAATATTGAATTGGCTATCCACAGGCAAAGTAAACCCGTTCAATAAACTTGCAACAACAAATGTCTTAACCACTGGGACCTCATATCCTTTCATATCAATTAACTTTTGATTATTTACCTCTAGGTTTTCTAAATTTTCTTCTCTCTTCTTAGAGGCTCTCGAAAGTTTAAAAGATTTAGAAGGTTTAGAAGCTCTTTGAAATCTCTTTAATGAGATCCTGTATTTCGAATTTAATTCTCTTCTTAAGAGGTCTTTTTTTACTAACGTTTCGTCGCTATTTTTCACATTAACTCTAATACTAGAAATGCCTTTTGAAGCCTTTAATAGTGGGTTTAGATCAAATGTTGTCTTACTTGTAAAATGAACATAGGACTGTTTTGCGACCTCGAATGAGGCGACAGTGAGTAGCGTGAATATGGTTGTTAGAAGTACGTATTTTTTCATTACTAGTACATCTATTTTCAACGCTAACAGATTAATTTTAAAGTACTAAATGTTTGCCTAGTGATTTTATGAATAGGCATAAAAAAAGGCCACATGAAGTGGCCTCTTTTTTATTTAATTTTGACTATTCATTAAATATTTCTGCTTCTAACAAAGTCATGAAGTTGAATTCTGAGCTTAGCTCTCTCTTCTTTTCTTCTGTACTTATCAATTTCATCATCAGATAGGCCTTGAGACTCTTTAAGCCTTTCTTCAGCATTTTTTAATGCTTCAATTGCTCTATCTCTATCAATTTCTACAGCTTCTTCAGCAACATTTGCGAGAATAGTAACTTTCTGGTCAAGTATTTTACAAATACCCGTCGTGATCCCAAAGAATCTATCTGGATCATCTGCTCCACCAAAAACAGAAAGCATACCAGTATCTAATTTAGTCACAAGATGAGTGTGATCTTTTAAAATATTGATTTGCCCTCTTTCAGTAGGAACCAAAAGTGCTTCAGCAGGAATATCCTTAGCAACGATTGCATATGGAGTTAAAATATCTACTGTAAAATTATTCATACTAATCCCAAATAATTCTGAGGATGCAAGCACCCTCAGTTATTAATTAATTACCTTTAAGAATCTCTGCCGCTTTTTCTTTAACCATTTCAAGGTTACCCATTAGGTAAAAAGCTTGCTCTGGAAGAGCATCACATTCACCAGCAAGAATTGACTTGAATCCAGAAATTGTATCTTCTATAGATACGAATTTACCTGGGTTACCAGTAAATTGCTCAGCAACAAAGAATGGCTGTGAAAGGAACTTTTGAACCTTTCTAGCTCTACCAACGATAAGCTTATCTTCTTCAGAAAGCTCATCCATACCAAGGATAGCAATGATATCTTGAAGTTCTTTATATCTTTGAAGGATTTCCTGAACTGCTCTTGCTGTATCATAGTGCTCATCACCAAGAACTTCTGCAGAAAGAATTGTTGAAGAAGAAGTTAGTGGATCAACCGCTGGGTAAATTCCAATCTCCGCAATTGCTCTTGAAAGTTCTGTAGTCGCATCAAGGTGAGCAAACGTAGTTGCTGGCGCCGGATCCGTATAATCATCCGCAGGAACGTAAACGGCCTGAATAGATGTAATTGAACCATCTTTTGTTGATGTAATTCTTTCCTGCATAGCACCCATTTCTGTAGAAAGAGTTGGTTGGTAACCAACGGCAGAAGGGATACGACCAAGTAGTGCAGAAACTTCTGAACCGGCCTGAGTAAAACGGAAGATATTATCAACGAAGAAAAGAACGTCTTGTTTTTCAACATCACGGAAATATTCTGCAACAGTAAGACCTGTAAGGGCTACTCTAGCTCTTGCACCTGGTGGCTCATTCATCTGCCCATATACCAGTGCTGTTTTATCGATAACACCAGACTCACTCATCTCGTCGTAAAGGTCACGACCCTCACGTGTTCTTTCACCAACACCAGCGAATACTGAGAAACCACCGTGTTGAGTAGCAATGTTATTAATTAGTTCCATAATAAGAACTGTCTTACCAACACCTGCACCACCAAATAGACCAATCTTTCCACCCTTTAAATAAGGAGCAAGAAGATCGATTACTTTAATACCTGTGAAGAACGGCTCTTTTGATGTTGCTTGATCATCAAATGTAGGTGCTTCTCTGTGGATATTACTTGTTTGCTTGTTACCGATATCACCTCTTTCATCAATTGGCTGTCCAGTAACGTTAATAATACGTCCTAGAACTTCTTTACCAACTGGAGCTTGAATACCTTTACCAGTGTCAACAACTTCTAAACCTCTTGCAAGACCTTCAGTTGCATCCATAGCAATACATCTTACTACGTTGTCACCTAAGTGTTGAGATACCTCAACTACTAGATTGTTCTTCTCTTCAGAAATAACTTTGTTTGTTAAAGTTAGAGCGTTGTAGATCGATGGAAGTTTTCCGTTTGGAAATTCAACGTCAACAACTGGACCCATAACTTGCTTAATGTACCCAATATTAGTCTCAGACATTACTAGCTCCTTAGCCATTTAATGACTCAGCACCTGATACAACTTCGATTAACTCAGTTGTAATGGCCGCTTGTCTTAATTTATTCATTTTAATAGTTAGTTTATCAATTGCTTCTTTACAGTTAGCAGATGCAGAATCCATTGCACTCATTCTCGAACCATGCTCAGCTGCTAATGCATCTAAAAGAGATGTATAAACAGAACTCACATAAGTTTGAGGAATTAATGAATCAAGTATTTCCTTTGGTGTAGGCTCATACTTAAAATCAAATGGAAACTTTTCTTTTAACTCTTGCTTTTCTTCTTCAGCTAAAGACATTGGAAGAACTTGTTTTACACAAGGATCAAACTCTATTGCTGATTCAAAAATATTATAGGCAACATAAATTCTACCGATTTCACCAGACTTAAACTTTTCAGCAAGTTCCTCAGCAACATCAACCATTTCATTATATGTCGGCTCAATTTTTTCAAAAGAAAAATCTTTCGCTACAATAACTTCTTTCTTAACCAGGTCTTTAACCTTCTTACCAATGAAGTAGCATTCCACTTCTTCCTCAGTTTGAGAGATAAACGCTTTAACTTTCTTAGAAAGTTGAGAGTTGTAACCTGCACAAAGACCTTTATTGCTTGAGATAACAAGAAGTGCTGACTTCTTATTATCGCTTTCTACTAGGTATTCGTGGCTGTAATCTTGAACAAGAGCAGATACAGTTTTGATTGTTTCCTCAAGTTCCTTAGCATAAGGACGTGAGTTTTGAATCGCCTGTTGAGCCTTACTCAATTTTGCAGCAGAAACGAGCTTCATAGCAGAAGTAATTTTATATGTACCTTTAGTACTTTTAATTTTCTTTTTAAGCTCTTTAATATTTGCCATTATGGCTCCTCATAAAGAGGAAGAAGTTTTACCTTCTTCCTAATTAGTATTTAAATCCTGCTACGAATTCTTTAATGATCGAAGTTAACTTTTCTTCATCTTGAACAGCTTTCTTCTCATTGATCTCTTTAACCATATCAGCGTGCTTAGTATTGATTAAATCAACTAAACCTTTTTCACATGCTTGAATTTGGTTAACTGGTACAGAATCTAGAAGACCTTTTGTAGCAGCGTAGATACCAATTACTTGATCTACAACTTGCATAGGAACATATTGTCCTTGCTTAAGAAGTTCAACTAGTCTCTCACCTTTTGAAAGTTGAGCTTGAGTTGCTGCATCTAAATCAGAACCAAAAGCCGCGAATGCAGCAAGCTCTCTAAATGAAGCAAGATCAAGTCTAAGAGTACCAGCAACTTTCTTCATTGCTTTAATTTGAGCTGAACCACCAACTCTAGAAACTGAAAGACCAACGTTAACAGCTGGACGTACACCAGAGTTAAATAAGTCAGACTCTAGGAAGATCTGTCCATCTGTAATTGAAATAACGTTTGTAGGAATATAAGCCGAAACGTCACCTTCTTGAGTTTCAATAACTGGAAGTGCAGTTAGTGAACCTGCTCCAAGTTCATCAGAAAGCTTTGCAGCTCTTTCCAGAAGTCTTGAGTGTAAATAGAAAACGTCCCCAGGGAATGCTTCACGACCTGGTGGTCTTCTAAGTAGTAATGACATTTGTCTATAGGCCTGAGCTTGCTTAGTTAAATCGTCATATACGATAACTGCGTGCTTACCATTGTCTCTATAGTATTCACCCATTGTACAACCAGTGTACGGAGCAAGATATTGAAGAGGAGCTGAATCAGATGCAGTTGCAGATACAATGATTGTATACTCAAGTGCTCCGGCTTCTCTTAGTTTCTGTTGTACTTGTCTAACAGTAGAATTCTTCTGTCCGATGGCAACGTAGATACATACAACATCTTTACCTTTTTGGTTGATGATTGTATCGATCGCTACTGCAGTCTTTCCTGTCTTACGGTCACCAATAATAAGTTCACGTTGACCTCTACCAATTGGGATCATTGAATCGATCGCCTTGATACCTGTTTGAAGAGGCTCATGTACTGGCTTTCTTGCAATAATTCCTGGAGCTTTAATTTCAATTTTACCAAACTTATCGCTCTTAATTTCACCTTGACCATCAATTGGCTCACCAATTGCGTTAACAACTCTACCTAGTAGAGCATCACCGATTGGAACTTCGACAATTTTCTCAGTTCTCTTAACAGTAGAACCTTCTTTAATGTCGTTATCGTTACCAAGGATGGCCACACCAACGTTGTTAGCTTCAAGGTTAAGAACCATACCTTTAGTACCTGTTCCAAACTCAACTAGTTCTCCGGCCATAACATTTTTTAGACCGAATACTCTGGCAACACCGTCACCAACAGTTAGAACTGTTCCTACTTCATCAACCTGTAATTTAGTTTCGAAATTGGCAATTCTACTTTTAATAATGCTCGTAATTTCTTCTGGGTTCATCGACATTTGATACCTCTTTAATAATTATTCACTTAATACTGAATCTTTAAATTTTGCTAATTGATTATCTAACGAAGCATCAAGCTGTAGATCTTCTACAGTTACTTTGTAACCTGCTGTGATGTCTTCATTTTGTACATAAGTTAACTCTGTTGTTAGCCCTAGTTTTTCTTTAAGATAACTTGTCATCTTAGTTTTAAACTCAGGAGATACATCAGATCCACTTCCTTCGATTGTCCCTCTTAAAAATCCTTTATTATGATCATCGATCACAATAACTTCTTTAAAAATTAAAGGGAAAATACTTATTCTTTTTTCGTTAATTAGAAAATTAACAAAGTTCTTAACTATTGGAGCAAGACCTAGCTTTGAAAGAACTTCTTTCATAACGCTTTCTTTTTCTTCAATAGTAAAAACATCTAAGAACAGTAGATTTTCTAGATTATTGTTCTCATTAATAAGAACACTTAAATCTGTAAGCTCTTTCGCAGCATCTACATTGGCCTCTTTGGCTAATTCGATAAGTGACTGAGCGTAAGCTTTTGCAACAATTTGTTCTTTCATTACTTAACCACCAAGAGTTAGATTTCAGCTATTAATTTATTCGTAGCTTTATCTTTATAATCTTTATTCTCATTTATTTTAGATTTTGCTTTTGCAATTACTTCATCAACTAGAGATGCATTAATTGAACGAACAGCTTGATCTTTTTCGTAAGCAACTTTTTGATCGGCATCAATATTTAGCTTTTCAATAAGCTCTACTGTTTCAGTAGCACTTGCTTTTTCGAATTCTTCGATCTGCCCTCTTGTTTCTTTCATAATCTTTTCAGACTCAGATTTAAGAGAGTTCATTTTCTTTTCATACATATCAAGTTTAATTTGAGCTTCTTTGTCTTTCTCTTCAGCTACATTATAAAGAGCTTCCACGTCTTCAGCATTTTTAGTAAAAGCCGCACTTATTGGCTTTCTAAGTAATACAACCATTACCAAAAACAATGGAATAAAGTTCCAAGCTGGTAATATAAGTTCAGAAATGTGACCTCCGTGGGCCCCACCACCAGCTGCTTGAACATTGGCAACTGTTAGAATTAAAGCAATTAACTTCAACATCTATATATCCTTATTAATTTGTTAGTTTATTAACGAGATCACTTGATAGAGAATCTGCCTCTTTTAACACATTTGCTTTATGTGTTTCTAATTCGGCCATAAATTCTTTTCTCTTAGTTTCAACTTGAATATTTAATTGGTTCTCTACTTCTTTCAATTTTGATTTTTGTGCATCTAATGCGCTATTTTTCTTATCTGAAAGTAGTGAGTATGCTTCTTGATTAGCTTTATTTAATTCTGCTTTATATTTCTGTGCCAACTCTTCCGCTTCTGCAAACTTCTTATTTGCATTACCTTCAAGTCTTGTTGTTTTATTTTCTCTTAACTCTAGCACTTCCTGAAGTTTTCCAAACAAAGAATACTTAAGAACAAAATAGAAAATAATTACTAATGCTAACTGATAAAAGAAAGTAATATCAGCACCTAAACTTTTAAAAATATTAAGAAAAGTATCCATTCTATTTAAGCTCCAAATCTATTAACTTCATACTAAAATTACGAAGAATAATTTTTAACGATTTATGTATATAAACGACCTTAATGAATACTTATAGAGGCGTATAACGTCAAGGAATTTAAGAATTAAGAGGTAAGAAAAATATGATTCTAACAGAGTTCTTTTAATGAATTTTATTTGATTAATTTTCCTGATCACGCATTTTTGTTGTACCGTGAAATATAACGCCCTCTTCCACAATTAAGCTCGGAGTTGTTATTGTCCCTTCAAACCTAGCTGGCTTGATAATTTCCACTCTACTCGACGCTTTGATATTACCTTTTACCGTTCCTGAGATTAAAATAACGTTTGCGTTCACATCTGCGTTAATAATTGCCCCTTCAGAGACAATTACTGTATCATTTGAAAAAATACTTCCATTAACAATTCCTGCAATTCTTGCAACACCATTAAACGAGAGATTGCCTTCAAACTTACAACCCTCTTCAATTATTGCTGAAATATCTTTTTCATTATTTTGCATGGTTTTTCCATTAGTGGTTCTATAGGACCAAATTTATGTGCCCCCATAGAACCATTTTTTAGAGTGGTCCTATGGGACCACTTATTAATTACTCATTAAATATTCAAAAATATCATTAAATTCTGCTTCGTTAGAGTATTTAAGAACTACTTGTCCTGCTCCATTTTGCTTCGAATT
Organism: Halobacteriovorax sp. JY17; assembly: GCF_002753895.1. Taxonomy (NCBI): domain Bacteria; kingdom Pseudomonadati; phylum Bdellovibrionota; class Bacteriovoracia; order Bacteriovoracales; family Halobacteriovoraceae; genus Halobacteriovorax; species Halobacteriovorax sp. JY17. Next base: position 568,236 of record NZ_NJER01000003.1, read on the forward strand.
TAATTGAAAGTGAAAACCTGTTTTCTTTTCAAGTTTTTGCTTTAAAGAATCTAGTTTTTCATCAAAGAAAGGATTTGCTCTCTTTGGTTCTTTATAATTCTTTTTAGACTTAATCAGTTTCTCTAGCTCTCTTACTGAGAGATTATTAGCTACCGCTTCATTCGCAAATCTAATCGCCTTTTCTCTATCTTTTTCTGCCGCTAAAATTTTTGCATGACCAAAAGATAGAAACTCTTTTTGAAGTAATTCAATTACGTCTCTTGGAAGTTTTAAAACTCTTAGAAAGTTTGCAACAGTTGATCTTTCTTTTCCTAATTTCTTAGCAACTTCTTCTTGAGTAAGATTGTACTCATCCATTAATTGATAGTAAGCAAGGGCTTCTTCAACACAATTAAGATCTGATCTTTGAACGTTTTCAATGATGGCCATTACCATTTTTTCACGATCAGTTGCTCTCTTAATGACAGCTGGTATTTTTGTAAGCCCTGCAAGTTTAGAAGCTCTAAGTCTTCTCTCTCCTGCTACTAACTCAAAACCTTTTTCGAGCTGAACAACTATAACTGGCTGGATAACACCATTTTCTTTAATAGATAATGATAATTCTTCTAGCTCTTTTTCTTTAAATATTTTTCTTGGCTGATTAGGGTTTGTTTTAATTTCTGAAATTTCAATCATTGCTGGTTGATGATCAATAACAGTTTTAACCTCTTGCTTAACTGCAGAAGTATTTGAATCAATATCAAACGCCATTTTATTTTTTAAATTACCTAGAACAGCATCATTATTTGCGCCAGATATTAATGATCCTATTCCTTTTCCAAGTGCTACTTTCTTTGCCATTAGATACCTCGCCTATTGTATTTGATCTTGAGATTGAACATGAGAACTTTCTAAATTAGGAACTTCTGGCAACTCGCTTGTCGCCTGTTCCTCTACCGGTAACTCCGGTAATCCCTCTGCCTCTCTCTCTTTCAAGATCACTTCCTTGGCGAGTGCTAAATATGCTTCACTTCCTTTTGATTCAATATCGTAAAGAATAATTGGTTTACCAAAACTAGGACACTCTGCAAGTTTTACATTTCTTGGGATAACAGCGTCGAAAACCTTCTCTCCAAAATGCTTTCTAATTTCACCTGTAACTTGCTTGTGTAAACTTGATCTACCATCAAACATTGTAAGTAAAATTCCATCCATTTTAAGATTTGGATTTAGATTCGTTTTTATAAGCCTAACCGTATTTAAAAGTTGGGCCAAACCTTCCATTGCTAAATACTCTGTTTGCATTGGAACAATAAAGGTTTCTGCAGCATTAAGTGCATTTACCGTTAATAGCCCTAGAGATGGTGGGCAATCGATTAAGATATAGTCGTATTCATCCATTATTGGCTCAAATGCAGACTTGAGCTTAGCCTCTCTGGCAAAAAGGCTTACAAGCTCAATTTCAGCTCCTGAGAGATTGTTGTCACTTGGGCAAATATGTAAATAAGGAAGTTCAGTTTGATAAATTGCTTCTCTAATTGGAGCCTGTCCGATCATGGCGTGATAGATATTGCACTCAGAATGATTCGATGCATCAAGGCCTAGGCTGATACTTCCGTTTCCTTGTGGATCTAGATCAATTACTAGAGTTTTTTTCTCGGCCACTGCAAGGCAGGCAGCAAGGTTAATGGTAGACGTTGTTTTACCAACTCCACCTTTCTGGTTCATCATAGCAATGATTTTAGCCATTTAGGTCTCCCCTAAGATAGTTCGTGTGTAGTTAAAAATTAGATTAGTTGCGACAGATTGACAAGATTTTTAATCTCTTTTTTTAGTGTTCCACGTGGAACAGTTCTATTTTTTAAACCAATTAATGTCCTACCGTCTGTGCCTTCTAAATCATAGAACAACTCTTCAATAACTTCCCATTTCTTTTCGGTTGGCTCCAACTCTTCAAGTTCATAGAATGAAGGTCCTTTATAAAAGAAGACCGAGGTTTGCTCTCTGTACTTAATTAATGGAATAAAATTTTCAATTGTCCCGACGGCCTTAAAAGTAATAACTACAGGTATGTCAATGTTAACTGTCTCGATTCTATGGTGATAGCATTTAACATTCTTTAACCCAAGCTTCTCGGCGATTTCTTGAACCACTTTTGCTTTCTTGGCTCGTGCCTCAAATCCAACAAACTTCTTTTCCGGAAAAAGATATGCTAATGGGAGAATAGGAAATCCTCCACCAAAGCCAACATCTACGACAACCTTTGTATCGTCTATAGCCTTCTTAAAAACCTTACTTACTTCCAAAGGAAGAACTGAATCTACGATTTGTTTTTGAAAGAAATCTTCGAAAGTTGTAATTCTTGTAAGGTTAATACCTTTGTATTCACCGGTTAAGAGATCGTGATACCTCTGAGCAAACTCTTTCATTGAATTATATTTCCTGCCACAAAGGCCAATGTTGCTGGTCTAATACCATCTATTCTCTGAAGCTGTGAAAATGTTGTAGGCTTAACCTCTTCAATCCTCTGTCTGCATTCATTGGATATATTCCCAGCAATAATACTCTTCCAGTTAATTACTTTCTTCCCAAGCCTATAAATTCTTTCATTCTCTACAATTGATCGATTTATATAGCCTTCATACTTTAATGAGATTGCACAGGCGTAAAGAACTTCAGATGAGAAGCTTACGCCTCTCTTTAAAAGTTCTCTTTCCAATGTCTCAACAGGATTTACCTGACTTCTTCTAATTAATTCATCCATCGCAAGATTTTTAGACAATTCACCGTATCCAGACTCTGCAAAATACTTTTTATTAGCTGGTGTTGCATAAATGCTCGAACTCTTTACTAAATTCCAAAGAATTTCATACTCATCTAAGAATTCCTGGTGATGAATATCGATTTCACATGATAAACCAAGTGCCAATCTGTACTTGGCCATTCTATTTACCGAATTATCCTCTCTAACATAGAGTCTATTTTCAGACCTTGCTGTAAAAAGCCTGTACGGTTCATCTCTCTTATTAGAAATTAAATCTTCTACCATTACTCCGATATAGGAATCAGCTCTATCAAGAACCATTTTCTCTTTACCAAGAAGAGAGAGTGCTGCATTTACCCCAGCAATCAAGCCTTGCCCTGCAGCTTCCTCGTAACCTGATGTCCCATTCACTTGTCCAGCAAAGAAAAGTCCTGGAATATCTATATATTCCAAGCAATCACTCAGCTTAGATGTATCTACAACATCATACTCAACAGCATATCCGTAAACTTCTATCTCGCAGGCCTCAAAACCCTCTATTGTGCGCAGAAATTCAAGCTGAACTTCCTTTGGCAGGCTAGTAGAGACCCCATTTGGATAAATTGTATTAGCTGTAAGCCCTTCGGGCTCAACAAACACATGGTGTGAATTTCTATCTGGGTAACGAAAAGCTTTATCTTCTATACTTGGGCAATATCTTGGACCTACCCCTTTAATTTGACCGTTATATATGGGAGATCTTTCTTTATTTTCTCTAATAATCCCTAAAGTGTTCTCATTAGTGTGAGCAATGTAACAAGATCTCTGCTCTACAAACCTCTCGCTAGCTAAATTCAAAGAATGAAAGTTCTTTGTCTTTGGATCACTCTTTTGCTCTACAAACTTACTATAATCCAAACTGTCTTTATTCAACCTGGCTGGCGTACCAGTTTTAAATCTAGTTTCTAAAGTAGAAACCTTTGAAAAGAGCTCATTCATTCCCGGAGACATTTGACAGCCTACACGTCCACCAGCATTTGACTCAGAGCCAGTGTGCAATTTACCATTGAGAAAAGTTCCTGTCGTTACAACACACTTTCTTGTAAAGAAAGCACTCTTTTCCGTCTGTATGCTAAAACCATTTACACCATCATTAATTGAGACAACTTTCTCTTTGACGACACTAATATTTGGGACTGCTGCGATAAAAGCTTCAGCATTTGCAGTATAGAGGTCTTTATCAACTTGCACTCTTGTGGACTGTACAGCGTATCCTTTTGATTCATTTAAAATTCTATACTGTATGGCAGAGCTATCCGCAATCTTTCCCATTAGGCCACCGAGGGCATCAATCTCTCGAACGACCTGACCCTTACCCACTCCACCAATTGCAGGATTACAAGGGGCTGAAGCAAGTCCCACATTTGGCATCGAAAGAATTAGAACCTTCAAGTCAAACTGTGCTGAAATCCATGCGGCTTCGACCCCAGCATGTCCTCCACCAATAATTGCAATATCATATTCTTGCATTCAAACCTCTAATTGTTCCATGTGGAACATTTGAGAACTATCGTTAAAACTTGTTCCACGTGGAACTTTTACAGAGAATTTAGTAGAGAGATTTAAACATTTGGAGCAATAATGTCCATAAATAATTGAAAATATTGTAAAAAAACCCTATTTTCCTATACAAAAATTACTAAAAATATTATTTAAAACATCATCTGGAGAGATGATTCCTAGTAATTCCGATACTTTAGCTTCCAAAATATTTAATTCAGAGGAGATAATCGCAATATCAACCTCGTCATTTGTAAGTTCCTGAAATTGCAACATTGATAAATATATATTATTTACACACTCTCTATGCCTTGAAACAAGTAGCGGATTGTCCTGACAAAGAGAATTAAACTTAGAAATAACTAGTTTTTCAATAACCGCTTCTAGTGGTTCTATAGGACCATTTTTTATTAAATTTACTGCCCCCATAGAACCAGCTCTGTCTTCTACTTTTGCCCCCATAGGACCAAAATCATTTTCTGGTTCTATAGGACCATTCTCCAAAAAAGTAAAATCCCTAGTATTCACCGAGAGGTTCGCGGTTATAGCAGAATTAAATACTGGAAGAGTTTTTAAAAACTCCTCAAAATTAAAATCGCGAAGTTGATCTTTATGAGAAATAATTAAAAGATCAAATTCCTCATTCTTAAGGAATTTATAATCTTCTTTCTTTGTTTGTAGAGGATTAACCACGAGTATTTTAAAAAATGACGAACTTGAAATCTCTATAGCTCTCTCAATCCCCACTTTTTCAATACTATCTTCCGTTTCACGAAGACCAGCAGTATCAACCAATCTAAAAGTATTCCCTTGAAGGGTTAAGTACTCTGATACGTAATCTCTAGTTGTTCCTGCTTGATCAGAGACAATAGATCTATCGCTTGCAAGCAAGAGATTAAATAAAGAGCTCTTTCCCGCATTCGTTTGGCCAATAAGAGAAATGGATGGATTAACTAAATCACTCTTATCTGACTGCACTCTTCGCCACAGTTGAGAAACTCTATTCTTAAAATCAGAGAGAGACTCATTTAAGAGAATGCTACACTGCTCTTCACCTACATCCTCAGAAAAATCAATACTGATTTCGACTGATGACTTAAGCTTTAAAAATGAACCATGCAAATCCATATATTGCTTATGAAGATCTCCAGATAAAACTTGAAGACCTTGATCCAGCATAAAAGAAGAGCTCGCATTAAGAAGCAAATCAAGACCCTCTACCTGAGAGAGAGTTAACTTCCTATTCTTAAGTGCTCTATAGGAAAACTCCCCTTCTTTAGCGGCCCTTAATAATCCGCTACTAGTGAAAAGCTTAATAATTCTTTGAATATTAATTTGGTTTCCATGAACACCAAGCTCAAGAATATTTTCTCCATTATAACTATTGGGTGCTGGAAAATAGGTAAGAACAACCTCATCAATAACAACTTCATTATCTAAGAGAGAACTAAAATGACTATAGCGAGGTTTAGTATTTTTTAAATTAAATTTGAAGAAACTTTGAAAAGCTTTAATATCATCAAAGCCCGATATACGAATAAGGCCTATAGCACTATTAGTCTGTAATCCAGAACTGCATGCAATAATAGGCCTATCATCATATAAGTGAAGCATAATTAATCAGTTAATTTATAAACTAATAATTGCTGACCAACACCATATATAGTCGATGTGAAAATATATAGATTAAGACCGGCCGGTAAATCTTTCATAATAAAACCAAAAACTAATGGCATAATCATCATCACTTTCTTCTGAGTAGGATCAGCTGTAGGAGAAGGATTTAAACGAGTTTGCAAGGCCATAGCAAGCGCCATTAAAACTGGTAGTACATAGTATGGATCTTTAATTGAAAGATCGTGAATCCATCCAAAAAATGGTGAACCTACAAACTCTTCAGCATTATAAAGAACCTGATAGAATGCAAAGAAAATTGGCATCTGAGCGATAAGTGGCAAGCATCCACCTAGCGGGTTTGCACCGGCTTTCTTAAATGCCTCCATTGTTTCTTTTTGCATTCTCTGCGGATCGTCTTTAAACTTTTCTTTAAGCTTAGTTAATTCAGGCTGAATCTTCTGCATCTTCTTCATAGACTTAAAAGACTTAAACTGAAGAGGAAACATAATCGTTCTAATAATCAAAGTTAGGATAATAATGGCCAGACCATAGTTTGGAACATAGTCGTGAACAAATTGTAATCCTCTTAAAATTGGAACAGAAATAATTCCAAAGAATCCAAAATCAATAGAGAGATCTAATTTATCACCAAGCTTAGCCAGTAAATCGTAATTCTTTTTAGAAAATACAATAGAGCCTTCCATTGCTTGCATTTCATTGACAAAAGTAGATCTAAACTCCCCTGATTCAAATGCGTTTAATCTAGCTGCAATTGGATCTTTAAAAGTCATAGCAAATAAGTGAAAGTTAAAATCGATAGCAATCCATCTCATTTTTCCATCATCTTCATCACTATCACCTGCCTTCATATGCTGAAGTTTTTGTGTGTAGTAACTAAATTGTCTTATCTGTCTATTCTCTTCCTCTCTCTCAGAAGAAGTTAAAACAACTCTATATCTATAAGCTGTCTTAGAACCTATCTTATAGGAAACTTTACCCATATCATTCATTTCAAAATCAACATCTATACCTAGCTCAGAGTTAGAACCTTGAATGTGAGAAGGGCTTACTTGATTAAAAGTAAAGTTCTTAGAAGCAAAACTCGCCCCAGAACCAATTTGAACAGCAAATGGCTTCTCAACACCAGTAGTTGCAAAGAAATCAAAAGCTGCACCAGGATTAACAAAGTCCTGAATAGAAAGATCTGAATTAACTGTAACAGAGTGACCATTATTAGAAAGAGTAAAAGCCTCTACGCTTGTAGAAACAACATCGTTCTTCTTAACGACTTCAGTTCCAAGCTTAGCAGTATTCGCAGCATTCTTCTCAATTGCTTTTTCTGCAATTTGCTTTGTAGCATCTGCCTCAACAACTGCTGGCTGTTGTGGAGCAAAGTAAGTCTGCCAACCAAATAGAACTAGCCCCGATAGGACCACTGCTAAAAACATGCGTTTTTGATCATTATTCATTTAAAAAACTCCAATTAGGAATGTAAATTTTTGATGATGAGTAGATATCACATTGATAATAGCTAGGAAAGTTTTGATTCTATAATGTCTCAAGTAAATGATTAAAAGAATCCTTTAAGCACTTCTCTTGCTCCTCGATACCTTGAACATTTTTTGTAATATAAGGAGAAACAATCACCAAGATATCGAAGCCTTTAACCTTCAATTCCGATCTTCTAAATAGATCTCTCATTATTCTCTTATAACGATTGCGTACAACAGCGTTTCCAACTTTCTTTGTAACTGAAAAACCTATACGTGAATGATCTTTAGACGAAGAAATGCGGGTTGGCTTATAATAAGCCATTAACCACTTAGACTTGAATCTCTTTGAGTTCTTCCTTAAATAGGAAAAATCCTGGGTCGATAAGAGACGATAAGACTTATCGTAGCTATTATCGACCATAGACTATTATTTAGAACCAGTAGTAACAGTAAGTTGCTTTCTACCTTTAGCTCTTCTGGCGTTAATTATATTCTTTCCACCAGCTGTAGACATTCTCTTAAGAAATCCGTGAACTCTTAATCTTTTCTTTCTTTTCGGTTGCCAAGTTCTCTTGCTCATCGCTCCACCTTATCTATATTAACATTTAACTTTAATTACGAAGGATAACATTTACACATGGGTTTTAAAAAGGTCAATGGCCCTTTGCAAAAAATAAGCAAACTTTCGACTTTTTTTGGCCCTGCGAAAAAAATATTAAGATTTGTTTGGAAATCCCATTGGGCCATGCTAAAAATTTGCACCCACACAAGCAGAAGCATTAAACTACACACAACGGAGATAGAAAAAG